>NZ_JBHVPH010000049.1:0-33549 GCF_042887425.1 Kitasatospora sp. NPDC057940 | reverse complement strand
GCGGCGACCGTACTGGTCGCCGCCCCGCCGCCGGAACTGCCGGAACTACCTGAACTGCCGGAGGATCAGACCGCCGGGGCCGGGTAGGTCGGGAACTCGACGCCCGAGACGTACTGGACGACCCGGATGACCTGGCAGGAGTAGCCGAACTCGTTGTCGTACCACAGGTAGAGGATCGCGTTGTCGCCCTCGACCTTGGTGGCGCCGGCGTCGACGATCGAGGCGTGGCGCGAGCCGATGAAGTCGCTGGAGACCGCGTCGGGGGAGTCGGTGAAGTCGATCTGGCGCTTCAGCGGCGAGGTCAGCGAGACGTTGCGCAGGTAGTCGAGGACCTCCTCGCGGTTGGTCTCGCGGGCCAGCTGGAGGTTGAGGATGGCGATCGAGACGTCCGGCACGGGGACGCGGATCGAGCTGCCGGTGATCTTCGCCTGGAGGTCCGGCAGGGCCTTGGCGACGGCCGAGGCGGCGCCGGTCTCGGTGATCACCATGTTGAGCGGTGCCGAGCGGCCGCGACGGTCGGCCTTGTGGTAGTTGTCCAGCAGGTTCTGGTCGTTGGTGAACGAGTGGACGGTCTCCACGTGCCCGCGCAGCACGCCGTACTCGTCGTCCATCGCCTTCAGCGGCGGGACGATGGCGTTGGTGGTGCAGGAGGCGCAGGACAGGATCTGCTCGTCGGGCTTGATCGTGTCGTGGTTGACGCCGTGGACGATGTTCGGGACGTCGCCCTTGCCCGGCGCGGTCAGCACGACCTTGGCGATGCCGGGGCGCAGGTGCTTGGACAGGCCCTCCCGGTCGCGCCAGCGGCCGGTGTTGTCGATCAGGATGGCGTCCTTGATCCCGTACTCCGTGTAGTCGACCTTGGTCGGGTCGTCGGAGTAGATCACGGTGATCTCGTTGCCGTTGGCGATGATCTTGTTGTTCGCCTCGTCGACGGTGATCGTGCCCTGGAACTGGCCGTGGATCGAGTCCCGACGCAGCAGCGAGGCGCGCTTGACCAGGTCGTCGCCGCCGCTGTCGCGCACGACGATGGCCTTCAGGCGCAGGCCGTTGCCGGAGGCCTTCTCGATCAGCAGGCGGGCGACCAGGCGGCCGATCCGGCCGAAGCCGTAGAGGACGACGTCGCGGGCGTCGCGGCGCTCCAGCTTGTTCTCGCCGGTGGCGCCGGAGACGGCCTGGGCGGTGAACTCCTCGACCGACAGGCCGTGGTCGTCGGCCCGGTAGGTCGCGGCGAGCATGCCGATGTCGATCTGCGAGGGGCCGAGGTCCAGGGTGGTCAGCGCGCTCAGGAAGGGCATCGTCTCGGTGACCGAGAGCTCGGCGCCGGCTATCTGGCGGGCGAAGCGGTGCGTCTTCAGGATGCTGACCACCGACTTGTTCACCAGGGACCTGCTGTGCAGCAGGACGGTCACGTCCCGCTCGCGGTGCAGTCGCCCGATGATCGGGATCATCGACTCCGCGATCTCCTCGCGGTTCTTCCAGTCCGTGAACACGTCGTCGTTGACAGTCACAAGTCCATCTTTCGAGCTGAGGGTGTTGCGCACATGGTAGCTTCGCCCGCCCCCGCCCCTTCGGCCGGTCCCTCCCCCCGCCCGCCCGACCGCGCCCCGCCCGCACCGCCCGGACCTGCGGCTTCGTCCCGACCGGGGCCCACCGCCCCGCCGCCCGCCCATCGCGAAGGTGATCACCGCCACCCCCGGGGCCGGGCGCGGAGGCCCCGGCCGTGGCGGATTTGCCGGGGGTGCGGGGTGGTGGGGTAATGGAAGCGACCCGTGCTTGAGCGTTCCGCGAACGACCCGGGAGCAGCCATGACAGACGGTCCCGAGCCCATCAGTGCCGAGGCGCTGCGCGCCGTGCAGGAGGAGTTGGCCGAGCTGCGCGGCGAGCGGGCGAAAGTGGTGGGGACGCTGCGCGGGGAGGACGTCGGCGACCGGGCGGACGCGGCGGACGAGTTGCAGCGGGCCGACGACGTCGCCCGGCTGGACGAGCGGATCGCCGTGCTGGAGGCCCGGGTCCGCGAGGGGGCCGCCGCCGGGCCGCCGTCCACGGAGGTGGTGGGGGTGGGCTCCACCGTCACCGTGCGGTTCGCGGACGGGGTGGAGGAGACCGTCGAGGTGGCGGAGCTCGCCGAGGTGCGGGAGGAGACCCTGGTGACCGCCGACAGCCCGCTCGGGCGGGCGCTGCTCGGGCGGCACGCCGGGGAGACCGTGAACTACGAGGCGCCGAACGGCGCGGCGAGCGCGGTCGTGCTGTCGGTCGGCGAACGGCGGGCTTCGTGAGCTCCCCCGAGGACCCCCAGCAGAGCCCGGCCCAGCAGAGCCCGGCCCGGCAGAACCCCGCCCGGGACGAGCCGGCCGTGGGCCCCGACCCCGTCGGGCCGCCGCAGTTCGCGCCGTACCACCACCCGGCCGCCGGCTGGGGTGCCGCGAAGAGCGTGACGCGCTTCCTGGTGAAGGAGGGCGCGTACGTGGACGGGCCCCGGGCGATCATGCGGATGAACCACGAGAGCGGCGGCTTCGACTGCCCGGGGTGTGCCTGGCCGGACGACACCAAGGGCCTGCACCTGGACATCTGCGAGAACGGCATCAAGCACGTCACCTGGGAGATGACCTGCAAGCGGGTCGGCCGCGAGTTCTTCGCCGCCCACTCGGTGACCGAGCTGTCCGGGTGGAGCGACTTCGCGCTGGAGGACCAGGGCCGCCTCACCGAGCCGATGGTGTACGACGCCGGCTCGGACCACTACGTCCCGATCAGCTGGAAGGACGCCTTCGAGCTGGTCGGCCGCACCCTGCGCGAGCTGGACGACCCGAACCGGGCCGCCTTCTACACCTCCGGCCGGCTCGGCAACGAGGCCACCTTCCTCTACCAGCTGATGGCCCGCGAACTGGGCACCAACAACCTGCCGGACTGCTCCAACATGTGCCACGAGGCCAGCGGACGCGCCCTCCAGGCCTCGCTGGGCACCGGGAAGGGCACGGTCGACCTCAAGGACTGGGAGGTCACCGACGCGCTGTTCATCATGGGCGTCAACGCGGCCTCCAACGCGCCCCGGATGCTCACCGCCCTCGCCGACGCGCACCGCCGCGGCGCGCAGATCGTGCACATCAACCCGCTGATCGAGGCGGCCGCGACCCGCACCATCGTCCCGCACGAGTTCGTGGACATGGCGCTGTTCAAGTCCACGAAGACCAGCACGCTGAACCTCCAGCCGCGCATCGGCGGCGACATGGCACTGGTGCGCGGCATGGCCAAGGCGATCCTGGAGCAGGCCATGTCCGACCCCCGGGCCCTGGACCGGCAGTTCATCGAGCGCCACACCACCGGGTTCGAGGCCTACCGCGCGCTGTGCGGGGACACCCCCTGGGAGGAGATCGAGCGGCAGAGCGGGCTCGACCGGGCCGAGGTCCTCAAGGCCGCCCGGGTCTACCGCGACGCCGACCGCTCCATCGTCAGCTGGTGCCTGGGCGTCACCCAGCACGAGCACGGCGTGGACACCGTGCGGGAGATCGTCAACCTCCTGCTGCTGCGCGGCAACCTGGGCCGCGAGGGCGCCGGCCCGTCGCCGGTGCGCGGGCACAGCAACGTCCAGGGCAACCGCACCTGCGGCATCGACCACCGCCCCTCACCCGAGTTCCTGGACCGCCTCGCCGAGGCCTGCGGGATCGACCCGCCGCGCGCGCACGGCCTGGACACCGTCTCCGCCATCGAGGCGATGCGGCGCGGCGAGGTGACGGTCTTCGTCGCCATGGGCGGCAACTTCGCGCTCGCCGCGCCCGACACGCCCTACACCCACGAGGCTTTGCGCGGCTGCGAGTTGACCGTCCAGGTGAGCACCAAGCTGAACCGCAGCCACCTGGTGCACGGCCGCCGGGCGCTGATCCTGCCGTGCCTGGGCCGCACCGAGAAGGACCACCAGCGCGGCGGGGTGCAGAGCACCTCGGTCGAGGACTCGATGAGCATGGTGCACCTGTCCGTCGGCATGAAGCGCCCGGCCTCCCCGCACCTGCTGTCCGAGCCCGCCATCGTCGCCGGGATGGCCCGCGCGGCGCTGCCGGACAGCGGGACACCGTGGGAGTGGTACGTCGAGGACTACGACCGCATCCGCGACACCATGTCCCGGGCCCTGGACGGCTTCGAGGACTTCAACCGCCGGGTGCGGCTGCCCCTCGGGTTCCGGATCAAGCAGCCGGCCCGCGAGCTGGTCTTCCTCACCCCCTCCGGGCGGGCCGAGTTCTCCACCGCCCCGCTGCCCGACGTCGTCCCCGCCCCGGGCACCCTGGCGCTGGGCACCATGCGCTCCCACGACCAGTGGAACACCACGATCTACTCCGACAACGACCGCTACCGGGGCGTGCGGAACCTGCGCACGCTGGTCTTCCTGAACGCCGACGACATGCGCGAGCGCGGCATCGCCGAGCTCGACCCGGTCGACATCACCAGCACCGCGAAGGACGGCAGCACCCGCACCCTGAACGGCTACCTCGCGATCCCGTACGACATCCCGCGCGGCTGCGCGGCGGGCTACATGCCCGAGATGAACGTGCTGTGCGCGATCGGCGACCACAGCACCCAGAGCGACCAGCCGATCATGAAGCACCTCAAGGTCACCGTCACCAAGGCGTAGGAGCCGGGGACGGCGCCCGCTCCGAACGCCTACGCCTACTCCGACGGCTGCGGCGTCCAGCGGTGCAGGCCCTTGCGGTCGTAGTACCGGGTCATCCCGAAGCCGAAGGCCAGGGCGAGCAGCACGCCGACCGCGATCATGGTCCAGCCCCGGGCCAGGCCCGCGTCCGCCCGGGCGTCGAAGAACAGGATCGCCCGGATGCCGTCGCTGAGCTGGCGCATCGGCTCGAAGAGGCTGAGGAAGCGGTAGAAGCCGGGCACCGCCTGGAGCGGGATGGTCGCCCCCGAGGAGGGCAGCGCCAGCGCGATGAAGACGAACATGGACACCAGCTGCCCGATCCCGCCGAACGCCGCGTTGATCGCCTGCACCCCGAGGCCGACGGCGAGGCTGGCGCAGTAGGCGAAGACCCAGAGCAGCCCCTGGTGCGGGGCGTCCATGCCGAGCACGGTGACCGAGCAGAGCATCACCAGGGTGGTGGTGAGCAGCATGATGCCGGCCGTCATGACCATCTTCAGCAACAGGGTCTGGGTGCGGGTGATCGGGACGGTCGGGCGCCGGGTGTGCCAGGGGCCGAGCTCGCTGTCGCTGTAGCCGAGCGCGGTGTCGACGCCGTTGTGGATGATGTTGCCGCCGATGAAGCCGGTCAGCACGGCCAGCAGGGTGTAGTAGAAGGCGCTCAGGCCGAGCCCGCTGTGGGTGCCGATCGGGTGGCCGACCCGGGTGGTGACGGCGAGCGGGTCGGCGAGCAGCAGCCGCGCGGTGGCGCTGGTGCCCGTGCCCGAACCGGACCCGGGACCGGAGGCGGTGGGCGGCACGGCGGCGGTCAGCTCCTTGCCGAGTGCCAGCGAGGCCTGGTGGGCGGCGGACTGGGTGATCTGGGAGGCCAGTGAGGAGCCGAGGCTGCCGAGGCCGGGGTTGGTCAGCACCGTCAGGGTGGGCCGTTCGGTGGCCCGGCCGGTGGTCAGTGCCGCCACGTCGGCGGTGAACGCCTGCGGGACGAGCAGCGCGCCGTAGACCTTCCCGGTGGAGAGCTGGTCCATCGCCTCGGCCTGGTCGACCTGGCGCCAGTCGACGGTGCTGCCGGGCGTCCCGGCGACGATCTCCCGGCTGAGCCGCGCGCCCAGGGTCTCCGTCCGGCCCGGCGGCGGCGGGCCCTGATCCGCGTTCACCAGGGCGATCGGGAGCCGGTGCAGGTGCCCTTTCGGATTGAGGATGCCGCCCATGTAGAGCAGCGAGAGCACCACGGCCAGCAGGCCGCACAAAATGCTCGGAACGAGCCACAGCTTCGCGTGGCGGGCGAGCACGAGGGCCCGCGCCTGCCGGGGACCGTCCTGGGAGCCTGCGGACGCCATGCCACCCCTCGGATTCGGGCGCAACCTGGTGCTGCTGCCGATGCGGTGGGAAGTCGTTCCGTGGCGGCCCGGCGGCAAAACCCCACGTCACCCGATCCGCCCCGCCGTACCCCGGCTCGCCTCGGCCGGGACGACCGGAGACAGAAGGTAAAGGTTCTACCAAGTACGCAAGTATCGGCCTCCGCGCGGTCTATGCTTCTGGAGGTTTGAAGAAGGCACCTCGTTCGGTGAGGCTTCTTCACGGACACAGGCCACTGATCCGACGACGTCGAGAGACGCCCAGGGTTAGGACAGATCTTCCCGACCTAAGGGTTGATCCGAAGTGGCTTCCGGCCCGACCGGGCTGGACACGCCGTGGAGTGCCAAAGCTCTGACGAGTTGGGGTGAGCCGGCGGTCGCTTCGCGCGCCGGCGAACTCCTTGCCGCGTCGATCACACGCACCACGGGGTGCGTCGACCGGGAGGAGGCGAGAGACATGGATTGCAGTAGTCCGGGCCACAGTTGCCCCTACCCCCGCTTGTCCTCGCACACTCCCGGCACGCGGTAACGACCCTCCCTGCGAACATCTCTGACGGTTCATCACCTCGACCACCCGGCTTCGCCGTGCCCGAACGGGCCCGCACCACCGGGTGGCGATGCGCCGCGCCCGTCCGCAGGGGGATCGCCGCCGTGCGCCCCCGATCGCCCCGCCTGCCCCGGGGCCCACGGGAGGATCGTCATGACCACCAACGCCACGCTCAACTCCAAGGTCCCCGCCCCGCGTTCAGCGGTACTGGACGACGCCCACGTCGGCGACATCAAGGGTGCGCTCGGCACCATCCGGCTCGACGACACCACACCACGCCACGGCCTGTCCGCAAGACTCAAGACCCTGCTCGCCATCGTGGGCCCCGGCCTGATCGTGATGGTCGGCGACAACGACGCGGGCGCCTTCTCCACCTACGGACAGGCGGGGCAGAACTACGGCACCCAGCTGCTGTGGACGCTGCTGATGCTCGTCCCGGTGCTGTACGTGAACCAGGAGATGGTGCTGCGCCTGGGCGCCGTCACCGGTGTCGGCCACGCCCGGCTGATCCTGGAGCGCTTCGGCAAGTTCTGGGGCGCGTTCAGCGTCATCGACCTGTTCCTGCTGAACGCGCTGACGCTGGTCACCGAGTTCATCGGCGTCACCCTGGCCGCCGGGTACCTCGGGCTGCCGAAGGTCGCCTCGGTGGTGCTGGCCGCGGTGATCATCATCGCCTCGGCGTTCACCGGCTCGTTCCAGCGCTTCGAGCGCGTCGCGGTCACGCTGTGCGTGGGCTCGCTGCTGCTGGTGCCGATCTACTTCATGGTCCACCCCAAGACCTCGCAGATGGCGCACGACTTCGTGGTGCCGAGCATGCCGGGCGGCTCGGGCCAGCTGGCGGCCGTGATGCTGGTGATCGTCTCCATCGTGGGCACCACGGTGGCCCCGTGGCAGCTGTTCTTCCAGCAGTCGTACGTCATCGACAAGCGGATCACGCCGCGTTTCATGAAGTACGAGAAGGTCGACCTGTGGATCGGGATCGCCATCGTCATCATCGGCGCCGCCGCGATGATGGGCTTCACCGCCGCGGCCTTCGCCGGCACCGACGGCTTCGGCCAGTTCTCCGACGCGGGCGCCGTCGCCAAGGGCCTTGAGGACAAGGCCGGACACGTGGTGGGCGTGCTGTTCGCCATCGCGCTGCTGGACGCCTCGATCATCGGCGCCTTCGCGGTGTCGCTGTCCACCGCCTACGCCATCGGCGACGTGTTCGGCATCAAGCACTCGCTGCACCGGGGCGTCAAGGGCGCCAAGGGCTTCTACGCGATCTACGCCGGCCTGGTGGTCGCGGCGGCCGCGATCACGCTGCTGTCCACCGACTACACCCAGGGCCTGATGACGCAGTTCGTCCAGGTGCTGGCCGGTGTGCTGCTGCCCTCGGCGACGGTGTTCCTGCTGCTGCTCTGCAACGACAAGGCCGTGCTGGGGCCGTGGGTCAACGGGCCCAAGACCAACGCCTTCACCTCCGCCGTGGTCGGGGTCCTGGTGATGCTGTCGCTGATCCTGACCGCCGCCGTGGTCTGGCCGGACATCAGCTCGCAGGCGATCCTGTGGATCATGGCCGGCTGCGGCGTGGCCGGCGTCCTGGTCGCCGGGTACTTCTTCACCTTCGGCCGCACCGCCACCAAGGAGGACCCGATCGACCGCACCGGCCGCGAGGAGTGGCGGATGCCCCCGCTGGACACCCTCGGCAAGCCGGTCATGTCCACCGCCCGCAAGGTCGGCATGGGCGCCCTGCGCGCCTACCTGCTGGTCGCGATGGTGATGGTCATCATCAAGATCGTCCAGACCGCGCTCGCCCACTGAGCCGCCGCCGGGGCGGCGCCCGACCGTACCGCCGCCCCGGCCCCGACCCGGAAACCTCGACCGCCCCGCACCCGGGGAAGGAAGGAAGTACGGCCATGCGCACCGCCCTTCACCACCACTGCCCGCGCGTCCGCCTCGCCCTGCACGACGGCGTCGAGAGGGACTACCGCCTCGACGACCCCGGCGCCTGCCCGCACTCCGGCACGCCCAACACCCGGGCCTCCGCGTACGAGCCGCGCGTGCACCTGGCCTACCTGCTGGCCCGCCAGGGCCACCGCCCGGACTGGCTCGCCGACTTCGCGGACCTCCCGCCGGCCGCCGCGCGCCGCCTCAGCCGCGCCGCCGCCCGCCACCGGCCGCACGGCTGACGCCCCGCCGACCGCACCACCCGCGCCCTCGCGCGCCCCTTCCACCCGCCGCCCCGTCACGGAGGTGACCTGCCATGTCCATCGTCGCCGCGTTCCACCCCTCCCTTCCGTCCGCCGGCCGCGGCCGCCTGCGCGCCGCGCTCGCCGCCGTGGGCCGACGCCTGGCGGAGAGCCCGCTGGACAGCACCGTCCTGCACGCCGTCACGGCCCAGGCCCCGGCCGCCGCCTCCGCCGACCGGCCCGCCCGGCTGCGGGCCAGCTGGCGGACGGTCACGGCCCCGGACGGCACCGCCCGGCTGGAAGCCTCCTGGCACCCCTGGCACCCCGCCCGCTGAACGGGCCCGTACCGATTCGTACGGATCCGCACCGACTTCGCACCGACCCCGCACCGACCCGCCGAAGGAGCATCCGCCATGGCCGTGCGCTACCCCAGGCTCGAAGCCATCTTCTCGGACCACACCGCCGCCGCCCCGCCCCGGCGGCCGCGCCCCGCACCGGACCCCCGGCCCGCCGTCGACCCGGACACCGGTCTGGTGGTGGACCCCGAACAGCGCACCGTCACCGTCGACGGGCAGCAACTGACGCTCCCCTACCTGGAGTTCGAGCTGCTCGCGCACCTGGTCGACAACCCGCTGCGGGTCCACTCCCGCCGCCAGCTGATGGAGACGGTCTGGGGCCGGCCGGACACCGGCGACACCCGCACCATCGCCACCCACATAGCCCGGATCCGCCGCAAGCTCGGCCCCGGCCACCGGGAGGCGATCGCCACCGTCCGCCAGATCGGCTACAAGTACGACCCCCGCCTGACCCGCGTCGCCTGACCGCCGACCGATCGCACCGCCCGAGGCCCGATCACCCGCCGGCCGCCACCCCACCGAAGGAGGACACCGTCGTGACCAGAACCGCCCTGTTCCCCTGGACCAGCAGAGGGACGGCGCTGTGCGGCGTCCTGCTCCTCCTCACCCTCCAGGGGATCGCCGTCGGCGTCGCCCCGGGGCGGCTGCGGCTCTTCCTCTCCGGCGTGCTCATCGGCGCCTCGGCGGCCGGGCTGCTCCTCGCCCTGCTGCTCGCCCGCAGCGGGCGCGGCACCGCCCGACCCGCCGCCCCCGACGAGGACGACACCCAGTGGTTCAGCGCGCGCTCCCTGGACGGGTTCCCGATGGAGCAGGTCCGACCGCTGCTGCTGTCGCCCGGCGCCCCGGGCCTGAACCGGCTCTACACCGCCTGGGTGTTCGCCACCCACGGGCACGACCCCCAGTGGATCGCCCACCACCTCGACCTGTCCACCCCGACCGCCCGGCTGCTGGTCACCGCGGCCCGGCACCACACCGCTCCCGACAGGAGGCCGCAGTGATCACGGCCCTCGACCACGTCCAGCTCTCCGCACCCCCCGGCAGCGAGGCCCTGCTGCGGGCCTTCTACGGCGACGTCCTGCAGATGGCCGAGATCCCCAAGCCCAGGCCGCTGACCGAGCGTGGCGGCTGCTGGTTCGCCGCCGACGGCGGCCGGGTCCGGCTCTACCTCGGCATCGAGGAGCGCTTCCGCCCCAGCACCAAGGCCCACCCCGGGATCGCGGTCTCCGAGATCGACGACTTCGCCTCGCGGCTGTCCGAGCTCGGCGCGCTGGTGGTCTGGGACGACAGTCTGCCGCCCGGGCGCCGCTTCTACACCACCGACCCCGTCGGCAACCTGCTGGAGTTCGTCGAGACCGCCTGAGCCGGTGCGCGGCGGGACCAGGATCCATTTGCCTGCGGACGTACCGAAGGAGCAGACTGCCCGGGGCCCGCAGGACGGGCCGGGACGACACCAGACGACACCACCGGAGGAGGCGGCCATGGGCGAAGACCCTCCCAGTACGCGCCGCCGTACCGGCCGCCTCCCCCACGCCCGCCCCCGCGCCTGACGCGACGGCCCGGGGGGACGCGGCGTTCGTCCCGATCCCGCTGACGTCGCACGCACCTCTCCCGACCCCGGGGCCCCGGGTGCGCGCCGGAGGTGCACCCCATGACCCTGCCGAAGCCGGCCCCGGGCACCGCCCGGGGCTCACTGCCGTCCCGGACGGCCGCCCGCCTGGCCCGGATGACCTGGGTGGACGCGCTCGTCGCGGCCGCCGTCCTGGTGCTGCTCTACCTCGCGCTGCGGGTCGGACAGGGCACCACCGTCCGGTTCTCCACCGGCCGGAACGCGGCGGTCGACACCGACCCGGCCCGGCTGCCGTACGACGCGGCCCGCTCGCTGCTGCGGATGTTCGCCGCGCTCGCCGTGTCGGTGGTCTTCACCTTCGGCTACGCCTACGCCGCGGCCCGCAGCCGCCGGCTGGAGCGGGTCCTGATCCCGGCCCTGGACATCCTCCAGTCGGTGCCGGTGCTCGCCTTCCTGACCGTCGCGGTGACCGGCTTCCTCGCCCTGTTCCCCGGCTCCGTACTGGGCCTGGAGTGCGCGGCGGTGTTCGCCATCTTCACCTCCCAGGCCTGGAACATGACCTTCGGCTTCTACTGCTCGCTGGTCTCGCTGCCGCCCGAACTCGACGAGCTGTCCCGCTCGTTCCGCTTCACCCGGTGGATGCGGTTCTGGAAGGTCGAACTGCCCTCGGGCATGATCGGCCTGGTCTGGAACGGCATGCTGAGCTTCGGCGGCGGCTGGTTCTTCCTGGTCGCCTCCGAGGCGATCAGCGTCGACAACCAGCGCTACGCGCTGCCCGGGGTCGGCTCCTACGCGGGCGCGGCCATCGCCGCCGGCGACCTCGGCCGGGTCGGCTGGGCGATCGCCACCATGGCCGTCCTGGTGGTCGGCGTCAACCTGCTGTTCTGGCGCCCGCTCACCGCCTGGGCCGAACGCTTCAAGAACGAGCAGTCCGAGGCCACCGAGGTGCAGCGCTCCGTCGTGCTGGACCTGCTGCGCCGCTCGCACTGGCCCGGGCTGCTCGGCCGGCTGCTGCGCCCGGGGTGGCGGGCGCTCTCCCGGGCCGGGCGCCTGCTGGGCACCGACGACCGCCCGCTGGCCGTCGACCCCGGGCGGCGGCGCGCCGGGGACGCCACCTTCGCCGCCGTCGCCGGCGGCCTCGTGCTCTGGGGCCTGGTCGACCTCGGCCGCTACCTGCACGGCGCGACCGGCCTCGGCGTGTTCGGCGAACCGCTGCTGCTCGGCCTCGCCACGCTCGCCCGGGTCGTCGTCCTGGTGACCGTCGCCACCCTGGTCTGGGTGCCGGTCGGCGTGCGGATCGGCTTCTCCCCCCGGCTGACCCGGATCGCCCAGCCGCTGGTGCAGGTGCTCGCCAGCTTCCCGGCCAACTTCCTCTTCCCGCTGGTCGTCTGGCTGCTGCTGCGGACCGGGCTGTCGATCGACCTCGGCGGCGTCCTGCTGATGGCCCTCGGCGCCCAGTGGTACATCCTGTTCAACACCATCGCCGGCGCCATGGCCATCCCCACCGACCTGCGCGAGGCCATGGACGACCTCGGCGTGCGCGGCTGGCAGCGCTGGCGGCGGCTGATCATCCCCGGGATCTTCCCGGCCTACGTCACCGGCGGCCTCACCGCCTCCGGCGGCGCCTGGAACGCCTCGATCGTCTCCGAGGTCGTCACCTTCGGCGGCACCACGCTCACCGCCACCGGCCTCGGCGCGTACATCGCGCGGGCCACCGAGCGCGGCGACTACCCGCACCTGCTCGCCGGGGTGGCGGTGATGAGCCTGTACGTCGTCGCCCTCAACCGGCTGCTCTGGCGCCGCCTCTACCGCCTGGCCGAGCGCCGCTACTCGCTCTGACCCGCGCCCGCTCCCCGCCCCGGAGGTCCCCGCATGCGCTTCCCGTTCCCGCGCGCCGCCCGCACCACGCCGCCCGCCGCCGCCGTGTTCTCCCCCGTCGAGCCTTCCCCCGCCGACGGCGAGATCCTGCTGGAGACCGTCGGCCTCACCAAGGCCTACGCCGGCGCCGACGGCGCGCTGCCCGTGCTGTCCGGCATCGACCTCACCGTCCGGGCCGGCGAGATCGTCGCCCTGCTCGGCCGCTCCGGCTCCGGCAAGTCCACCCTGCTGCGCTGCCTGTCCGGGCTGATCCCGCCCAGCTCCGGCACCGTCGCCTACCGCGGCACCCCGCTCACCGGCGCCAACCCGGGCAGCGCCCTGGTGTTCCAGACCTTCGCGCTGCTGCCCTGGCTGACCGTCCGGCAGAACGTCGAACTCGGGCTGGAGGCCCGCGGCGTGCCGCCCCGGGAGCGCGCCGAGGCCGCCGTCCAGGCCATCGACCTGATCGGCCTGGCCGGCTTCGAGTCCGCCTACCCCAAGGAGCTCTCCGGCGGCATGCGCCAGCGCGTCGGCTTCGCCCGCGCCCTGGTCGTCGAACCGGACGTGCTGATGATGGACGAGCCCTTCTCCGCGCTGGACGTCCTCACCGCCGAGAACCTGCGCGGCGAGCTGCTGGAACTGTGGGAGTCCGGCCAGTTCCCCACCCGCGCCGTCGTCCTGGTCACCCACAACATCGAGGAGGCGGTCCTGATGGCCGACCGCATCGTCGTCCTCGGCTCCCGCCCGTACGGCACCATCCGGGAGACCGTCGAGGTCGACCTCGACCGGCCCCGCGACCGCGACGCCGCCGCCTTCGACGAACTCGTCGACCGGGTCTACCGGATCATGACCGGACGCCCCAAGGAGACCCGCCTGCCCGGCCGCGCCGACGGCGCCCGGCCCGACCGGCGCACCGTCGCCAACACCCCGCTGCCCACCGCCAGCGTGGACGGCCTCGCCGGCCTCGCCGCGATGATCGCCCACCGCGGCGGCTGCTGCGACCTCGCCGACCTCGCCGACGAACTCGGCCTCGACATCGACGACATGCTCCCCCAGCTCGACGCCCTCGACCTGCTCGGTTTCGCCGAGATCCACGGCGACGACCTGCTGCTCACCGAGGCCGGCACCGCCTTCGCCGGAGCCGACGTCCAGGAGTCCCGGAGCATCTTCGCCGCAGCCGCGGTGGACGTCCCGCTGGTCCGGCTGATCACCAACGGCCTGCGCGGCCGCCCCGGCGCCGCCGTGCACGCCGGCTTCTTCCGTGACCTGCTCGCCCACCACTACACCAGCGAACAGGTCGACCGGCAGCTGGAGACCGCCACCGACTGGGGCCGCTACGCCGGGCTGTTCGGCTACGACGCCGCCCTGCGGGAGTACCGGCTCGACGAGGAGACCGCGTGAAGCGCCGGAATCAGGCCTGGCCGGTGGCCGGGCGGCGGCGGGCGGAGCGGATGGCGCGGGCGAACGGCTGCTCGGCCGTCGCGGCGGCCGGACCGGTACCGCCGCCGTCACCGCCGTCACCGCGCCCGGGCAGGTCGTTGGCGATCAGCGCCGCCTCCGCCAGCAGGCCGCGCACCTCGGCGGCCCGGTAGAAGATCCGGGTGCCCTCCCGACGCGAGACGACCAGCCCGGCCGCCCGCAGCCTGGCCAGGTGCTGCGAGGTCGCCGCCACGTGCGCGCCCAGCAGCTCCGCCAGTTCGCTGACCGGCAGCTCCCGCCGGGTCAGCGCCCAGAGCAGCCGGTACCGGGACGGGTCGGCGACCGCCTTCAGCACCGCGACCGCCCGCTCCGCCGCGTCCGTGTCCCACGCCTCTTCCTGCGCACCCATGCCAGGATCCTACCGAGCCGGCCCCGCCGCCCCGGCGGCGCCGGATCCGCTGCCGTCCGGCCGGGCGCGGGCGGCAACTGCGGGCGTCGACGGCGGGCTTACCCGGCGGGCGTCGACAGCGGGCGTCGATAGCGGGCCGATGGCCGGGGCTGCCAGGCTTCAGCCATCCTTTCCACCGCTGCCGACCGGCCGCACCGTCCAGGAGTTGGAGTCCGTACGAGATGATCGAGCACACCACGTTCCGTACCGCGGTCAGCGAATCGCACAAGCACAATCCCTGGGGCTGAGCGGCCTGGGTCCGCCTTCGGACGCCCGCCCGCCGGGCGGTGTCGGGGAGGACGGACCCGGCCGCCGTGGTCGGTGGGGCGACCACGGCGGCGGTTGGGGGGTGGGGGCGGGGTCATGCCGTCAGGCCGCGGCGAGGGCCGCCCTGACCGCGGCGCCGACCTGCTCGGTGGTGAGGGAGCCGCCGAGGTCCGGCGTGCAGGCGCCCTCGGCCACGGCCGTGCCGACGGCCAGCTGGATCGCCTTCGCCTCGGCGGCCCAGCCCAGGCGCTCCAGCATCAGCGCGGAGCTGAGGATGGCGCCGAAGGGGTTGCCGATGCCCTGCCCGGCGATGTCGGGCGCGCTGCCGTGCACCGGCTCGTAGAGGCCGAACCCGGTGTCCGGGTTGATGTTGGCCGAGGCCGCGTTGCCCAGGCCGCCGGCCAGCATGGCCGCCAGGTCGCTGAGGATGTCGCCGTACGAGTTGTTGGTGACGATCACGTCGAACTGCGACGGGTCGGAGATCAGCTTCATCGCGGCGGCGTCGACGTAGAGGTGGGTGGAGTCGATGGCGGGGTGCTTCGCGGCGGCCTCGCGGAACACCCGCTGCCACACCTGGCCGCCGTGCCGGACGGCGTTGGACTTGTCGACCATGCAGACGCCGCGCTCGGCGATCGAGTACGCGTACTCCATCACCCGCGAGACGCCCATGTAGGTGCTGACGTCCGCGTCGACGGCCATCTCGTGCACGGTGTTCCCGCGCAGCACACCGCCGATGTCGGTGTAGAGGCCCTCGGTGTTCTCCCGGACGATCACGGCGTCGATGGCGCGGGTCCGGGCGTCGCGCAGCGGGCTCAGCCGCTCCTGGAGCAGGGTGGCCGGGCGGTGGTTGACGTACAGGTCGAGGTCGAAGCGCAGGCGCAGCAGGACGCCGCGGCCGTAGTCCGAGGTCTTCACGCGGGGGTCGCCGATGGCGCCGAAGAGCACCGAGTCGCTCGCCTTGATCCGCTCGAAGTCCTCGTCGGACAGGGAGACCCCGGTCCGCAGGTAGGTGTCGGCGTTGACGTGGTCGAGCACGTCGATCGCGAGGTCCAGGCCCAGCGACTCGATGGTCTCCAGGGCCTCCTTGGTCACCTCGGGGCCGATGCCGTCACCGGGGATGACGGTCACTGTCTTGGTCATGGGTCTCTCACCGTTTCTGGGGTGGGGCCGGCCGGTTGTGGGTCGGGTCGGCCGGGCCGGGGGCGTCGGGCAGGGTCACCGCCGCGCGGCCCTGGGAGCTGCGCCGGGGGCGCGGTCGTCAGGAGGCCCGGCGCTGCTTCGCCGCGTCCGGGGAGGAGAAGGCGCCGCGGGTGATGCTGGTCATCCAGGCCGGGCGGCCCTGCTCGAAGGCGGCGATCGCGTCGGCCTTGCGCAGCGTGACGTCGATGTCGTCGAGGCCGTTGAGCAGCAGCCAGCGGGCGCGGTGGTCGGCCTCGAACTCCCAGGTCCCGAGGTCGGTGCCGACGGTCAGCTGCTCCAGGTCGACGGTGATCTCGAACTTCGGGTCGGCCTGGGCGCGTTCGGCGAGGTCGGCGACGACGGGCACCGGCAGGGCGACGGCCAGCAGGCCGTTCTTCAGCGCGTTGCGCAGGAAGATGTCGCCGAAGCTGGTGGCGATGACGGCCCGGAAGCCCCAGTCGCGCAGGGCCCACACGGCGTGCTCGCGGGAGCTGCCGGTGCCGAAGTTGTGGCCCGCCACCAGGACGCTCGCGTCTTGGTGCTCCGGCTGGTTCAGGACGAACCCGGCCTCCTTGCGCCAGTGCCCGAACAGGGTGTCGGCGTAGCCGGTCTTGGTCAGCCGCTTGCAGAACTCGGCCGGGATGATCTGGTCGGTGTCGACGTCGTCCCGGGACAGGGCCACGGCCTGTCCGGTGTGCGCCGTGAGCGGCTCCCTCATGCCTCTGCCCCCTGCTGGTCGGTCTGGCTGCGGTCGGTCGAACGGGTGGAACGGGTCGGGCGGGTGTGCCCGGCGGGCGCGGTCACAGCTCGGTCGGCGCGGCCAGGCGGCCGACCACGGCGGTGGCGGCGGCGACGACGGGCGAGACCAGGTGGGTGCGGGCGTGGGTGCCCTGCCGGCCCTCGTAGTTGCGGTTGGAGGTGGACGCGACCCGCTGGATGCCCTGGAGGCGGTCGGCGTTGATGCCCATGCACATCGAGCAGCCGGAGAGCCGCCACTGCGCGCCCGCGTCGATGAAGACCTGGTCCAGGCCCTCCTCCTCGGCCTGGGCCCGGACGGCCATCGAGCCGGGGACGACGAGCATGGTGATCCGGTCGGAGACCTTGCGGCCGCGCAGCACGTCGGCCGCGGCCCGCAGGTCCTCGATCCGGCCGTTGGTGCAGGAGCCGAGGAAGACCGTGTTGATCTCGACGTCCCGCAGGGCGACGTCCGGTTCGAGGCCCATGTACTCCAGGGCGCGGCGCGCGGCCTGCTGCTCGGCGGGGGTCGCGAAGGTCTCGGGCGCCGGCACCGCGGCGTCCAGCGGGACGGCCTGGCCGGGGTTGGTGCCCCAGGTGACGAAGGGCTTGAGCCCGGTGACGTCCAGTTCGACCACGCGGTCGAAGGCGGCGCCCTCGTCGGTGCGCAGGGACTGCCAGTAGCGGACGGCCTCGTCCCAGTCGGCCTCGGCGGCCGGGTCCCAGCGCTCGCGCAGGTAGGCGAGCGTGGTGTCGTCGGGGGCGATCAGGCCGGCGCGGGCGCCCGCCTCGATGCTCATGTTGCAGACCGTCATCCGCCCCTCCATGGAGAGGTTCTCGACGGCCTTGCCGCGGTACTCGATCGCGTAGCCGTTGGCGCCGTTGGCGCCGATGTGCGCGATCAGCGCGAGGATCAGGTCCTTCGGCGTGACGTCGGCCGGCGGCTCGCCGACGAACTCGACGGACATCGTCCGGGGGCGCTGGAGGGCCAGGGTCTGGGTGGCGAGCACGTGCTCGACGTCGCTGGTGCCGACGCCGAAGGCGAGCGCCCCGAAGGCGCCGTGCGTGGAGGTGTGGCTGTCGCCGCACACCACGGTCATGCCGGGGCGCACGAAGCCCAGTTCGGGCGCCACCACGTGCACGATGCCCTGCCGGTCGTCGCCGAGCGAGAACAGCTCGATCCCCTGCTCCTCGCAGTTCTCGCGCAGGCGCTCCAGCTGGGCGCTGCCCATCGCGTCCTTGACCAGCAGCGTGTTGGTGGGCACGTTGTGGTCCTCGAGGGCGAGCGCGAGGTCGGGCCGGCGGACCCGGCGGCCGGCCAGCTGGAGGCCGTCGAAGGCCTGCGGGGAACTCGCCTCGTGGAGCAGGTGCAGGTCGATGTAGAGCAGGTCGGGCTCGCCCGGTGCCTGGTCGACGACGTGGCTCTGCCAGACCTTCTCGATCAGGTTGCGCTCGGTGCCGCCCATCAGCTGGCCACCGCCATCTCGGTGGTGCGCGCCAGGCGCTCGGCGATGATCTCGCGCAGCTCGCCCAGTTCGATGCAGGTGCCGTCGGCGCGGCCCGCGATGTAGGTCTCGTAGATCTCGTCGAGCAGGTCGCGCTCGGCGCCGATTCCCATCTGGTCGAACAGGTTGCGGACCACATTGCGCCCGGAGTGCCGGCCGATGAGAATTCCGCGTTCCCGGCCGAAGCTGTGCGGCTCGACGTATTCGTACGTGACCGGATTGCGCAGCATTCCGGCCTGGTGGATTCCGGCCTGGGTGGCGAAGGCGTTCTCCCCGAATATCGCCTTGTTGCGCGGGGTCGACATTCCGATGATCCGGGCCAGCAGCTGGTAGGCCTCGTAGAACTTCTCGGTGCGCAGCCGGCTGGTCAGGCCGAGCTGCTCGCCCTTGTAGAGCAGCACCGCGGCCAGCTCCTCCAGCGGGGTGTTGCCCGCGCGCTCGCCGATGCCGGCGATGGTGGCCTGCACCTCGTCCGCGCCCGCCTCGACGCCGGCCAGGGCGTTGGCGAGGGAGAGCCCGAGGTCCTGGTGGCAGTGGGTGGACAGGATGATGTGGTCCGGGATCCAGGAGCGGACCCGCGCCACCTGGGCGCCGAACTCGGCCGGGATCAGGCAGCCGGTGGTGTCGGCGAGCGCGACCGTGCTGGCGCCCTCCTCGATGCCGGCCTCGATCATCGGGCGCAGCAGGTCGTCGCTGCCCCGGCTGGCGTCCTCGATGCCGAGCGTGATGTCGGTGAAGCCCAGCTCGCGGGCGAACCGGATGCTGTCGATGATCTCGTGCAGGCCCTCGGCCCGGGTGAGGCCGCGCTTGTGCTCCAGGTGGACGTCGCTGCCGGTGGCCATGATCTGGACCTGGTGGCGCTCGACGCCGCCGGCCTCGGCGGCCAGCTCGATGTCCGCGCGGACGGCCCGGTTGAGGGTCGCCACCTTGGCGGTGGTGAGCGCGCCCGCGATCAGTCTGGTGGCCTCGAAGTCACGCGGTGAGGAACTGGGGAAGCCGGCCTCGATGGTGTCGACGCCGGTGGCCTCGATGGCGAGGGCCAGCTCCAGTTTCTGGTCGGGGTTCATCGCGTTGCCCGGGGCCTGTTCGCCGTCGCGCAGTGTCGAGTCGAATACCCGGAGCCGCCGTGCGGTGGGGACGGATTTCGAAGACATGGATTTTCCGCCTCTTTCGGGAACGCCGCCGGACGGGCGACCGGACGGGAGGTCGCGGTGTGCGGCGGCGGAGGATTGTGGCTGGCAGCGGTGACTTTACTGGTCCGGAATCACTGCCCGTCAAGACTTTTCGAACAAATAATCATTCGATGGCGGGCCGATAGCGGGACCCCTGACAATAGGCTTGACGCGCCCTTTTCCCGATGCATCGTGTACTGAGGCAAGGAGTGGTTTTCATGCGAGATATCCCGTCCGAGGAACGTCCGCCGGCCCGGTTACCGCGCCCGGGGCGGGTGGGCTGATGGCGAGGGTCATCGTCGAAGCGCTGGACAGCGTCCACGGGCGCACCGCCGTCGGCCTCGACGCGAGACTGGAGTCGCTGGTCGACAACGAGTGGGTGCCGGTGGTCGAGCGCAGAACGGACGCGAGCGGCCGGATCGAGGAGTGGGGCGGGACGGACGGCGGACGCGGCCTCTACCGGCTGGTGTTCGACGTCGACCGGTACTTCAGCGGGCTCGGCCTGTTCACCGTGCACCCCGAGGTGGCGGCCACCTTCCGGGTCTCCGACGGCGAGTCGGGGCACCGGGTGAGCCTCACCCTCTCGCTGAACCACTACGCGGTGGCCTTCATCGCCGACTAGGAAGGTGGACCCGGGCCTGCGGGGGGCTCCGGGTCGCCGGCGGCCAGCCGGGCGGAGCGCAGCAGGTCGAGCGTGCGGGCCTCCTCGGCGGGGGTCCGCATGAGGCGGAACACCAGCCGGGCCCGCCGCAGGTGCTGGACCGCCAGGTCGGCCTCCCCGGTGCCGAGCGCCAACTCGCCGAGGGTGACGAGGATCCGGCCCATGATCAGCCGCTCGTTGGAGCCCTCGGCGAGGAGCAGCGCGCGGTGCAGGGCGTGGGCGGCCTCGCCGCTCTCGCCGAGCCGGTGGCGGGCCGCCCCGATGCCGTGCAGGGCGTAGATCTCGCCGGTGTGGTCGCCGATCAGCCGGACGACGTCGAGGGCGCGGGAGAAGGCCTCCAGGGCCCGGTCGTAGCCGCCGCGTTCCAGGTGGCTCTGGCCCATCCGGTGCAGCACCTGGGCCTCGACCCGCCGCCCGCGGCCCTCCCGGCTCAGCCGCAGCGCCTCGTCGAGGAGCGCTCCGGCGCCCTCCTCGTCGCCCTCGCCCAGTTTGAGCTGGGCCAGGTTGTGCAGCACGTAGGCGACGGCGACGGAGCCGCCGCTCGCCCGCAGGACGGTGAGGGCGGCCTGGTAGTGGGCGGTCGCCTCGTCGATCCGGCCGTCCACCCGGGCGAGGTAGCCGAGGCTGCGGGCGGTGAGGGCGGAGCCGAGGTCGTCGCCGAGGTCCGTGAAGATCCCGGCGGCCTGGCGGAAGCGCTCCTCGGCGGCGGGGAAGTTCTGCCGGGTCAGCGCGAGCGAGCCGAGGGAGTGCAGTGCGGCGGCCTGGCCGAGCCGGTCGCCGCCCTTGCGGGCGGCCGCGAGGGCGAGTTCGTGGGTGTCGCGCCAGTCGTCGAGCCGGCCGTGGGTCTCCAGGAACGTCACGGCGGTGACGGCGAGTTCCCAGCAGTGCGCGGTGAGGCCCATCATGGCCGCCTGTCTGACCCGGGGCACGAGCATGGGCCGCTCCCGGGCGAACCACCGCAGCGGCTCGGCCAGCAGCCGGTCCACCGTCCGGGCGGGCAGCGGGTGCAGGGCGGTGCCGCGGCCGCGGATCAGCACGTCGCGGCCGTACTCGCGCTGTCTCGCCTCGATCAGCAGGTAGAGGAAGCAGCCGATCACCCGGGCCAGTGCGGACTCCCGCTCCTCGACGCTCTCCTCGTCGACGAGGCGTTCGCGCGCGAAGACCCGGACCAGGTTGTGCAGCCGGTACTGGGTGTGGCGTCCGGGCGCGGTGCCGACGGCGTCCAGCAGCTGGGCGTCGGAGAGTTCGTCGATCAGGTCCTGGACCTGGTACTCGGGCAGGTCGAGCAGTGCCATGCCGACCCAGGTGGAGAACGGCCCCTCGTCGACCAGGGCGATCCGCCGCAGCAGCCGGCGGGCGTCCTCGCTGACGCTCTCGTAGGTGAGCGAGAGGCCGGCCCTGATGCCGACGTCGGCGTACTTGAGCTCGTCGAGCCGGCGGGTCCCGTCCTCCAGCCGCTCCACCAGTTCGGTGACCTCCCAGTGCGGCCGGGCGGCGAGCCGGGCGCCGGCGATGCGCAGCGCCAGCGGCAGGTGGTCGCAGAGTTCGGCGAGCGCCTTCGCCGCCTCCGGTTCGGCCGCCACCCGCGCGGGGCCGGCGATCCGGCCGAGCAGTTCCGCGGACTGCTCGGGGTCGAAGGTCCCGACGTCCACCCGGACGGCTCCGGCGAGGCTGCCGATGTGCCGCCGGCTGGTGACGATCACGGCCGAGGTGGGCTTGCCCGGCAGCAGCGGGGTGATCTGGCTCTCGGTGGCGACGTTGTCGAGGACGATCAGCACCCGCCGCTCGGCGAGCAGGGCCCGGTACATCTCGGCCCGCTCCTCCAGTCCGTCGGGGATGGCGGTGCCGTTGACGCCGAGGGCGCGCAGGAAGCGCTCCAGCACCTGGGCCGGGCCGACGCTGTCGGGGGCCCCGCCGTGCAGGTCGGCGAAGAGCTGCCCGCCGGGGAACTCGGCGGCGATCTGGTGGGCCGCGTGGACGGCCACGGCGGTCTTGCCGACCCCGGCCTTGCCGACGACGGAGACGATCGGGACGGCGAGCCGGGACTGCTCGTGGGAGGAGAGCAGCAGCCGTTCGCGCAGGCCGTCGAGCAGGTGCTCGCGGCCGGTGAAGTCGGCGAGGTCCGCGGGGAGCATCTCCGGGACGGTGACGGGGGCGGCGGGGGCCACGGGCGGCGCGGCGGCGGGCTCGGCGGCCGGGGCGCCGTGGGCGGCGGTCGGACGGCCGTCGGGCAGGTCGAGCCGGGGGTCGCCGGCGAGGATGGAGAGTTCGAGCCGCTGCAGCCGGGGGTCGGGTTCGACGCCGAGTTCGTCGATCATCCACTGGCGGGTGTCGCGGTAGACCTGGAGCGCCTCGGTCTGGCGCCCGGAGCGGTAGAGCGCCAGCATCAGCTGGCCGCGCAGCCGCTCCCGTAACGGGAACTCGTCGACCAGGCCGATGAGTTCGCCGACGGCCGCGCCGTGCCGGCCGAGCGCGAGTTCGAGCTGGATGCACTCCTCGGTGGCGCCGACCCACTGCTCGGTGAGCTGGCCGGCGGCGGACCGGATCGACTCGCTGGGCAGGCCGCCGAGGGGGTCGCCGCGCCACAGTCCGAGTGCCTGCCGGAAGAGGGAGGCGGCCTCCGCCTTGCGGTCGCGGTCCTCTGCCGTCCGGTCACGGTCCGCCGCCTTCCGGTCGCGGCCCTCCGTCTTTTGGTCGCGCAGCGCCCGCGCCTTCCCGACCCGGTCGCGGGCCTGGAGCAGGTCGAGCTGGGCGTCCGCCGCCTTCACCATGTAGCCCTGCGGGTGGGTGGTGATGACGTCGGAGAGGCCGTGCACGGCGAACAGCCGGCGCAGGGCGGAGACGCTGATCTGCAACTGCGCGCGGGCGGTGGCCGGCGGGGCCTCCTCGTAGAGGGCGCGGACCAGGCGGTCCACGCTGACCACCCGGTTGACGTCGAGGAGCAGCGCGGCGAGCACCGTCTGCTGCCGGATCCCGCCGAGGTTCAGCGGCCTGGCGTCGACGAGCGCTTCGAGCGGGCCGAGAATGCGGTACTCGACCCGGGGCACGGGTGAGGAACTGCCGTCGTGGCTTATGCCGGAACCAGGTCGGTACCCCACCGTTTCCACTCCCCCCAGAGGAATAGGCGCAGGATCGCAAGGCACTCTAGGGACGGCCCGGTCAATGGGTCAACGATATTCAGTTCTCCCCAAAAGACGCCGCCTGAAGGACTGCGGGCGACGTCCGCGCCCCCGGATGACCGGCCGGGAATCGACGCGGAAATGCCGGTTGGCCGGATCGGCGCGCACCGATCCGGCCAACCGCGGCCCGGGGCGGTTCTCAGGCCTGCATCAGCTCCGCGACCCGGAAGGCGAGGTCGAGGGACTGGCGGTGGTTCAGTCGCGGGTCGCAGGCCGTCTCGTAGCGCTGGTGCAGGTCCTCGGCGCGGACCTGGTCGCCGCCGCCGAGGCACTCCGTGACGTCGTCGCCGGTGAGCTCGACGTGGATGCCGCCGGCGTGCGTGCCCAGCTCCCGGTGCACCTCGAAGAAGCCGGCGACCTCGCCCAGGATGTCGTCGAAGCGGCGGGTCTTGCGGCCGTCGTCGGTCTGGACGGTGTTGCCGTGCATCGGGTCGCAGATCCAGGCGACCCGGGCGCCCTCCGCCGTGACCTTCTCCACCAGCGGCGGCAGCAGTTCGCGCACCCGGCCCGCGCCCATCCGCACCACGAAGGTCAGCCGGCCGGGCCGGCGGTCGGGGTCGAGGCGGTCGACGTAGCCGAGGACCTCGTCCGCGGTGGTCGTGGGGCCGAGCTTGACGGCGATCGGGTTGTGGATCCCGGCGAAGTACGCGATGTGCGCGTCGTCCAGGCCCCTGGTCCGCTCGCCGACCCAGAGCAGGTGCCCGCTGGTGGCGTAGTGCGCCCCGGTGCGCGGGTCGGTGCGGGTGAGGGGCTGCTCGTAGTCCAGCAGCAGTCCCTCGTGGCTGGCGAAGAACTCGGCCTCCAGCAGCCCGGCCGGGTCGCAGCCGCAGGCCTGTAGGAAGCGCAGCGCGCGGTCCACGCCGTCGGCGAGTTCCTCGTAGCGGCGGGCCTCGGTGGAGTCCGCCAGGAAGCCGCGGTTCCACTGGTGGGCCTGGTAGAGGGAGGCGCTGCCGCCGGCCGCGAAGCCGCGGACCAGGTTCAGGGTGACCGCCGACGCCTCGTACATCCGCCGCAGCCGCGCCGGGTCCGGGCGGCGGGCCGCCTCGGTGAACTCCGGGCCGTTGACCGCGTCGCCCCGGTAGGAGGGCAGGCTGAGGCCGTCACGGGTCTCGTCCGGCTGGGAGCGGGGCTTGGCGTACTGCCCGGCCAACCGGCCGATCTTCACGACCGGGACGCCGCTCGCGTAGGTCAGCACCACCGCCATCTGCAACAGGGTGCGCAGTTTGGCGGTGACCGCGTCCGCGGTGAGCCCGCCGAAGGTCTCGGCGCAGTCGCCGCCCTGGAGGACGAAGGCCTCGCCGGCGGCGACGGCGGCCATCCGGTCGGTCAGCCGGTCGCACTCCTCGGCGAGGACCAGGGGCGGGGCGGCCGACAGGTCGGCGACCACCTCGCGCAGCGCCGCCTGGTCCGGCCACTGCGGTTGCTGGGCCGCCGGCAGGGAACGCCAGGCGGCAGGTGCTCCGGTCTGCGGAATTCGATTCATCACGGCCCTCGGATGGGAACGGAAATCGCTGGCCCGCTCATTGCAGCCCGGCCGCGGAAAGAAGGTCAAGCGTCCGCGAATTGGCCTGCTCCCGCACCGGAGAACTGGTCTGACCGCCTTCCGGGACGAACGGATTGACTGGGGGCCATTGGTTCACCGGCCGTACCCAGCCGGCCATTCACGATGAGGATTCCGATGCCAGACGCGCCATCGCACCCTCCGTTCGCCGTCCGGCTCGGCACCGAGCCGCTGCCGCCGCACGACCCGCTGGAGCTGTACACGCGGCTGGGCGACCGGCTCGGCGCGGAGCAGGTGTACCTGCTGGAGAGCCTGACCGAGTCCGGCCGGCAGGGCGGGCCCGCGGTGCTCGGCTGCGGCCCGCTCGCCGAGATCCGGCTGTACGGCTCGTACCTGGAGATCGACGGGATCGCGGAGCTCGTCCCGGTGCTGCGGGCGACCGCCGAGGCGGCCGGCCTCACCCCCGCCGCCGACGCCCCCGGGCGGCTGGAGGCCCCCGAGCCGGCCCGCGTCTGGGAGTTCCTGCGGCGCGCGCAGGGCCTGTTCGGCCTGGAGCCGGGCCTGCCCGGCGACCGCTTCCACTTCGGCTTCCTGGCCCGGTTCGGCTACGACGCGGCCTGGCACATGGAGGACCTGCCGGCCCGGGCGCTGCCGCCGGCCCGCCCGGACGCCGTGCTGACGCTGTTCCGCGACAGCGTGCACTACGGCACCGACGGCGCGCCGGTCCTGCGGACCGCCGACAGCCCGGCCTTCGGCGAGCACGGCCGCCACGACCTCGCGGGCGCGGCCCGGGAGGCGGCCGGGCAGGAGCCGCAGGCCGCGTGCCCGCCGGCCGTCCGCCCGCAGTCCGTGCACGACAGCGTGGACCGCGACACCTTCCACGGCTGGGTCCGGCGCTGCCTGGAGCACATCGGGGTCGGCGACATCTACCAGATCCAGGTCGGCCACCGGATCGACGTCCGCACCGCGCTGACGCCGGTCGAGGTCTACCGGCGGCTGCGCTCGCGCAACCCCTCCCCGCACATGTACCTGCTCCCGAACGGCGAGGGCACGCTGATCGGCGCCAGCCCCGAGCTGCTGTTCCGGATCGAGGACGGCCGGATCGTGATGCGCCCGATCGCCGGCACCACCCGTCGCGACCAGGACGAGGAGGAGAACGAGCGGCGGATCAAGGCCCTGCTGGCGAGCACCAAGGAGCAGGCCGAGCACGTCATGCTGGTCGACCTCTCCCGCAACGACATCAGCCGGGTCTGCAAGCCGCACACCCTGACGGCCGACGACCTGATGGTGGTGGAGACCTTCTCGCACGTCTTCCACCTGGTGTCCACGGTCAGCGCCGAGCTGGAGGAGGACGCCGACGTGTGGCGGTCGCTGTGCGCGACCTTCCCGGCCGGCACCATGACCGGCGCGCCGAAGCTGCGCGCCATGGAGATCATCCACGAGATCGAGCGGGAGCCGCGCGGAGCCTACGCCGGTGCCGTCGGCCTGATCGACGTCGGCGGCTGGAGCGAACTGGCGCTGTGCATCCGCACGATCGCGCACGACGGCGCGGTGTACTCCGTGCAGAGTTCCGCGGGGATCGTCGCCGACTCGACCCCCGAGGGCGAGTGGAACGAGACGTTGGCGAAGCTG
Organism: Kitasatospora sp. NPDC057940; assembly: GCF_042887425.1. NCBI lineage: Bacteria > Bacillati > Actinomycetota > Actinomycetes > Kitasatosporales > Streptomycetaceae > Kitasatospora > Kitasatospora sp. NPDC057940. Next base: position 7,362 of record NZ_JBHVPH010000049.1, on the reverse strand, counting down.
GGCGCCGCCTACTGGGCCCTGACGGGTGAGGAGTTGACGGCGTGAAGGTTCTGCTGGTGGACGCGCGGGACAGCTTCGTCCACATCATCGACCAGTACCTGCGGGCGCTCGGCGCGGACACCGAGGTGGTCCGCTCGCACACCCGCACCCCCGAGCAGCTGGCCGCGACCGCGCCCGACGCGATCGTGCTCGGCCCCGGCCCCGGGCACCCGGCGGCCTCCGGCCACGTCGAGCTCGTCCACCACTTCGCCGGGAAGGTCCCGCTGCTCGGCGTGTGCCTGGGCCACCAGGCGATCGGCCTGGCGTTCGGCGGGCGGGTCCAGGTCGCCGACCGGCTGATGCACGGGCGCACCAGCACCGTGACGCACGACGGGCGCGGCCTGTTCGCCGGCCTCGGCAACAGCCTCACCGCGACCAGGTACCACTCCCTGATCGTCACCCAGCCGCTGCCCGAGGACCTGGAACTCACCGCGACCGCCGACGACGACGGCTACGTCATGGGCATGCGGCACCGCAGCCTGCCCATCGAGTCGGTGCAGTTCCACCCCGAGAGCATCACCACCACCGGCGGCATGCAGCTGCTGGAGAACTTCCTCGCTGTCGGCGCCGGGCGCTGACCGCACGCACATCGGAACCGACGAGCGGAAATGGGTGACCAGTGACAGGGAATGGTGAATCGCGCAGCTGGCCGCAGCTGCTCACGGCGCTGATCGGCGGGACGGACCTGAGCACCGCCGACACCGCCTGGGCGATGGACCGGGTGATGCGCGGCGAGGCGGCGCCGGCGCAGCTGGCCGGGTTCCTGGTGGCGCTGCGGGCCAAGGGCGAGACCGCCGAGGAGGTCGACGGGCTGGTCCGGGCCGCGCGCGAGCACACGGTGCGGGTCGACGTGCCGGGGCCGACGCTGGACATCGTCGGCACCGGCGGGGACGGCGCGAAGACCGTGAACGTGTCCACCATGGCCGCGATCGTGGCGGCCGCCGCCGGGGCCCGGGTGGTCAAGCACGGCAACCGCTCGGCCTCCTCCGCCTCCGGCTCGGCGGACGTGCTGGAGCGGCTCGGCATCGCGCTGGAGCTCTCCGCCGAGGAGGTGGCCCGCTCGGTGCGCGAGGTCGGGATCGGCTTCTGCTTCGCCCCGGCCTTCCACCCGGCGTTCCGCCACGCGGCCGTCGCCCGCAAGGAGTTGGGCGTGCCGACGGCGTTCAACGCGCTGGGCCCGCTGACCAACCCGGCCTCGCCCACGGCCATGGCGGTCGGCGTCGCCGATCCCCGGCTGGGCCCGCTGATCGCCGCCGTGTTCGCCCGCCAGGGCGTGGACGCGCTGGTCTTCCGGGGCGACGACGGCCTCGACGAACTGTCCGTCTCCACCACCTCGACGGTCTGGACGGCGACCACCGGCCGGTTCGTGCAGGAGCGGCTCGACCCGCGCGAGCTCGGGATCGCGACGGCGGCCCCGGACGCGCTGCGCGGCGGCGACGCCGCCCACAACGCGGGCGTGGTCCACGCCGTCCTGGACGGCGAGCAGGGCCCCGTCCGCGACGCCGTCCTGCTGTCCGCGGCGGCCGGCCTGGCGGCGCTGACGCCCTCCGAGCAGCCGGTCGTCGAGCGGCTGGCGGCCGCGCTGCCCCGGGCCGCCGAGGCGGTCGACTCGGGCGCGGCGGCCGCGCTGCTGAAGCGCTGGGCCGAGAGCGGGCCGCCGCGCGCGGGGCGGCCGGACTGAGTCGCCACCGGGCCGCCGCCGACGGGCGGCGGCACCGGGGCGCGACGCCGACGGGCCGCGCGGACCTCCTCGGGGGGAGGCCCGCGCGGCCCGTCGCGTTGGTGCGGGGTGGTACGCCCCAGGACCCGAGCCCGCCCCGTTCGTCCGCCCCGTTCGTCCGCCCCCGGCGTCACGGAGGCGGGCGAAGGGGCGGACGGGCGGACGGGCGGCGGTCAGGCGCGGTGGCGCAGCTCCAGCGTGCAGCACTTGACGCTGCCGCCGCCCTTGAGCAGCTCGGACAGGTCGACGCCGATCGGCTCGAAGCCGCGCTCCCGCAGCTTGTCGGCGAGGCCGGTGGCCGCCTCCGGCAGGAACACGTGCAGGCCGTCGCTGACCGCGTTGAGGCCGAACACGGCGGCGTCACCGGCGTCCGCCAGCACCGCGTCCGGGAACAGCCGGCCCAGCACCTCGCGGCTGCCCGCGGAGAAGGCCTCCGGGTTGTACATGATCTCGTCGCCGTCCAGGACGGCGAGCGCGGTGTCCAGGTGGTAGTAGCGCGGGTCGATCAGCTCCAGGCCGATCACCGGGCGCCCGAAGAACTCCTGGGCCTCGGCGTGGCCGGCCGGCGTGCTGCGGAAGCCCCGCCCGGCGAGCACGTACTCGGCGGTGACCAGGAAGTCGCCCTCGCCCTCGTTGACGTGCTCCGGGTCGTGCAGCTCGGGGTAGCCGTTGGCGCGGAACCACTCCAGGTAGGCGGGGCCCTCGGCGGCGCGCTCGGCGTTGCGGAAGCGGGCGCCGAGCACCTTGCCGTCCACCACGGTGGCGCCGTTGGCGGCGTAGACCATGTCGGGCAGGCCCGGGATCGGGTCGATCAGGTCGACCCGGTGGCCCAGCTCCTGGTAGAGCGCGTACAGCCGCTCCCACTGCGCCACCGCGAGCCCGGTGTCGACCGGCTTCGCCGGGTCCATCCACGGGTTGATCGCGTAGGTGACCTCGAAGTGGCTGGGGCGGCACATCAGGTAGTGCCGGGGCCGGGCCGTGCGCTCGGCGGTGCGCGGGGTGACAGCGTTCATCGGTGACTCCTCGTGAGGGCTTCGGACAACGGGCGGTGGCGCTGCGGTCCGGACGGGCGGCAATCGGGTGCCTGCGGGGCTCCGGGGCCGGCTCGCCGGCGGCGCGGCCGGGCGTGGGGGAAACCCAGGCGCGCCGCACTCGTTCCTGCGGGCCGGCCCCGCGCCCGTCCCTGACATGCTGTCAGTTCACTTGCGGGGGACGGGAGATCCTTAAGCCAGGGTGGAACATCCCTGATGGACCGGTCGATCGCGGTCAGTCGAGGCGGGCGTCCATCGCCTCGGCCAGGCTGCGCGGACGCAGGTCGGTCCAGTTCTTCTCGACGTAGTCCAGGCAGGCCTGCCGGGATTCCTCGCCGAACACGCTGCGCCAACCGGCGGGCACGTCGACGAAGGCGGGCCAGAGCGCGTGCTGGTTCTCCTCGTTCGCCAGGACCAGGAACGCGCCCTGCTCGTCGTCGAAGGGGTTGGTGCTGCTCATCGGGCCCTCACTTCATGGTTGTGGTCGTGCTCTTGGGCAAGGTCGTCCAACTCGTCGGCCGGCTCGTCGTTGAGCTCGCCGTCGACCTCGTCGTTCAGCTCGTCGTTCAGCTCGTCACAGAACTCGGTGACCCGCCGCCGGAAGGCGTCCACCACCCGCCGGGCGATCGGCTCGTCGCAGCCGTCCAGCGCGTGCACCAGGGCGCACTCCAGCCCGCCGGGTGCGCCGTCCGCGGTCCGCCGCTCCACCAGTTGGAGCAGCAGGTCGACGGCGGTGCGGGCCACCGGGACGGGCCGCTCGGCGACCGCCACGGCGTCGGCCCACCGCCCGCCGTCGGCCGGTTCGGCCCGCACCAGATGGGAGACCGCCACCCCGAACAGCGGCTGGCGGCCCGCCTGCCGGGCCGGGTTGACCAGCTCCACCACCCGGTCGAACGGCAGGTCCTGATGGGCGTGGGCGGCCAGCAGCCGCTCCCGGACCCGCCCGACCAGGGTGCGGGCCGTCGGGGCGCCGGAGGTGTCGACCCGCAGCACCACGGTGTTGACCAGGCAGCCGACCACGCCGTCCAGGACCTCGTCGTCCCGGCCGGCCAGCGGCACCCCGATCGGGAGGTCGTGCCCCGCGCCGAGGTCGCCCAGCGCGGCGGCGAACGCCGCCTGCACCACCATCCCGGTGCCGGCCGAGCAGGCCCGGGCGGCGGCCGCCAGCCGGCGGTGCTCCCTCCGGTCCAGGGCGAAGCGGACGGTGCCGGCCGCGCCCGGCCCGGCGCCCGGGGCGCCGGTGGCGTCCGGCAGGCCCCGCCACGGCGGCAGGGCGGCCAACGCGCCCTGCCAGTAGGCGGCTTGCCGGGCGGCCGGGCTCTCCGGTCGGTCCTCGTCGCCGAGCCGCCGCCGCAGCCACAGGGCGTGGTCGGCGTACTGGACGGCGGGCGACGGCCAGCGCGGCGCCCCGCCGTCCGCCCGGGCGCGGTAGGCGAGCCGCAGGTCGGCCAGCAGCGGTTCGAGCGCGTGCCCGTCCACCGTCGCGTGGTGCAGCACCAGCAGCAGGGTGTGCCGGTCGGGGCCGCTGCGCAGCAGGGCGGTGCGCAGCGGCGGTTCGGTCAACAGGTCGAAGCCGCGGTCGAGTTCGGCCGCGATCCAGGCGTCCAGCCGCTCCGGCGGGACGTCGAGGAGGCGGGGCGCGACGGACGGGACGGCGGCGAGGAAGGCCTCGGCGAGGTCGGCGTCGGCGGCCGGGCCGCCGGGCGGGGCATCGGACGGGGCATCGGACGGGGCATCGGCGGGCGTGAGGATGCGCTGCTCGGGGCCGTCCGGGCCGTACGGCAGGACGGTCCGCAGGGCCTCGTGCCGGGCCACCAGGTCGCCTAGCGCGGCCCGCAGCGCGGCGGGGTCGAGCCCGCCGGTGAGGTCGAGGGCCAGGGTGGTGAGGTAGTCCGGGCGGTGCTCGCCCAGGTAGTTGGCCGTCCACAGGCGCAGTTGGGCGGGGGCGAGCGGCAGCCGGTCGGGCCGGGTCGTCCGGTCGCCGAGCGCCGGGGCGCTGCCGTCGGTGCCGTCGGTGCCGCCGGTGCCGCCGGTGTCATCGGTACGGGCGGCGGCGCGGTCGAGCCGGTGGTCCAGCCCGGCCACGGTGGGCGCGTCGAACAGCTCGCCGAGCGGCACGTCGACCCCCAGGGTGGACCGGATCCGCCCGGCCAGCCGCATCGCGGCGATCGAGTTGCCGCCGAGCGCGAAGAAGTCGTCCTCCGGCGCGACCGCCGGCACCCGCAGCACCTCCGCGAACAGCGCCGCCAGCACCTCCCGGCGGGGCGAGCGGGTCGGCCCCGGGGCCGACCGCTGCGGCGGGGCCAGGGCGGTCGTGTCGACCTTGCCGTTGGCGTCCAGCGGCAGCGTGTCGACCGCGACGAGCACGGCGGGCACCAGGTGGCGCGGCAGCCGCCCGGCGAGCCGGCGGCGCAGTTCGCCGGCGGCCACCGGCCGGTCGGCGACCACGTACCCGACCAGCGAGCGGCCCGCCGGGCCCGCCCCGTGCGGCACCACCCGGGCGGCGGTGACCTCCGGTTCGGCGCACAGCGCGGCCTCGATCTCGCCCGGCTCGATCCGGAACCCGTTGATCTTCACCTGCCGGTCCGCGCGCCCCAGGAAGTGCAGCCGGCCCTCGGTGTCCCACCGGCCCAGGTCGCCGGTGCGGTACAGCCGGCCGCCCGGCGGGCCGTACGGGTCGGCGACGAAGCGTTCGGCCGTCCGGGCCGGGGCGCCGTGGTAGCCCGCGGCCAGGCCCTCGCCGCCCAGGTGGATCTCGCCGGGGACGCCCGGCGGCACCGGGCGCAGCGCGGCGTCCAGCAGCAGCACCCTCGTCCCCGCGAGCGGGCGGCCGATCGGGACGGCCTCGCCCTCGCGGACCGGGCCCGCCGGGACTTCGTGGCCCAGGGCGAAGGTCGTGCTCTCCACCGGCCCGTACAGGTCCAGCAGCCGCTGGCCGGGCGCGGCCCGCCGGGCCCGGGCGAGCGCCGCCGGGGGGACGACGTCGCCGCCGGTGCAGATCAGGCGCAGCCGGGCCAGGGCCGCCGGGATCTGCTCGGTCAGCAGGTCGAACAGGCCCGCCGTCAGCCAGGCCGCGGTGGCGCCGCCGTGCTCGACGGCCCGGGCGTAGTCCGCCGGGGTCAGCTCCCCCGGCGGGGCCACCACCACCTGGCGGCCGGTCAGCAGCGGCATCAGCAGCTCGTACACCATGGCGTCCCAGGCGTGCGGCGAGTGGAACAGCACCCGGTCGTGGTCGGGGCCGTGCCACAGCGGGTCGTCGGCCAGGGCGAGGATGTTGCGGTGGGTCACCGCCACGCCCTTGGGGCGGCCGGTCGAGCCCGAGGTGTACAGCAACTGGGCGACCTGCCCGGGCGGCACCTCCGCGCCGGGGTCGTCCGTGCGCCCGCCCGCCCGCCGGGCCGCCGCCAACAGGTCGGCGTCCACCAGCAGTTCGGTGCCCGCCTCGGCGGCGAGCGCACGCAGCCGCTCGGCCGGGAACCCCGGGTGCAGCGGGACGCAGACGGCGCCGAGCTTGGCCAGCGCCAGCATCGCCACCGGCACCTCCGGGCAGCGCGGCAGCCGTACGGCGACCCGGGTGCCGGGCCGCACCCCGAGGCCGGCCAGGTGGTGGGCCAGCCGGTTGGCGTCGGCGTTCAGCACGCCGTACGTGGTGGTGCCGGCGGTACCGGCGCCGTCGACGTGGTGCAGGGCGATCCGGTCCGGGTGGTCGGCCGCCAGCCGCTCGAACCGCGCGCCCACCGACACCGGTTCGGCGTCGGCCGCCGGGCCGGTGCCCCAGGCCCGCAGCCCCGCCCGCTGGACGGGCGGCAGCAGGTCGACCCGGCCGGTGGTCAGCGCGTCCGCGCCCGGACCGGCCAGGGCGGCGCAGGCGGCCGTCAGCAGGGTGCGCAGCCGGTCCGCGTCGAGGTACCGGTCCAGTTCGGCGGGGCGCAGCTGGAGCCGCACGTCCAGGCCGCCCTGACGCGGCAGCACCACCAGCGAGAGCGGGTAGTGGGTGCCGTCGAACGGTTCGACGGCGCCGATCCGCAGGCCCGGCGCGGGCTCGACGAACCCGGCCTCGTCCAGCGGGTAGTTCTCGAACACCAGTGAGCTGTCGAAGAGCCGCCCGGCGCCGGCGGCCTCCTCCACCGCGGTGAGGCCCAGGTGCTCGTGGTCCAGCAACGCGGTGCGCTCCCGCTGGAGCCGGGCGGCGAGCTCGCGCAGCGGCTCGCCCGGGTGCAGCCGGGCCCGGACCGGAACGGTGTTGATCAGCAGGCCCACGAGCCGGTCCGCTTCCGGCAGTTCGGCCGGGCGCTGGGCGACGGTGGTGCCGAACAGGACGTCGTCGCGGCCGGTGAGGTGGGAGAGCACCAGCGCCCATGCCGTCGCCACCAGGGAGCCGAGGGTCACCTCCCACTGCGCGGCGCGCGCCCGCAGCCCGGCGGTGAGCCCGGCGGGCAGGGTGAAGACGCTCGTCGACGGGCCGTCGTCGGCGCCCTCGCCGCCCTCGCCGCCCTCGCCGCCCTCGCCGCCGGCCGGCGCGGGCCGGCCGACCCGGGTGGGCTCGGCCCCGGCGAGGGCGGCGCGCCAGGC
>NZ_JBHVPH010000048.1:0-34471 GCF_042887425.1 Kitasatospora sp. NPDC057940 | reverse complement strand
CCACAGGGCGCCGGCCCCGCCGGCGACGAGGGCGGCGGCCCCGGCGGCCAGCGGGCCGGTGGCGCTGCTGCCGCCGGTCGCGGCGAGGCCGGCGGCCGGCTTCTCCGACGGGCCGGGCTTCTCGGTGGCGGCCTGCGGGACGACGGCGCGGGTGGTGGTGTCGGCGACCGGCTGGGCGGTGGCGGCGGTGCCGGTCGGCGCGGGCGACGTCGGGGCCTGGGTCGCCTGGGTCGGGGTCGCACCGGCAGCCGGCGCGGAGGGCTTCTCGCAGCTCACCGAGGCCACGGTGATCTTGCCGGTGACCTTGGCGACGTTCAGGTTCAGCGGGTTCACCTCCACCTGGACCTCCAGGGCGGAGGCGGCGGCGGTGGTCGAGGTGGTGCTCTTCTTGGAGAGCTCCACCGACACGCTGCCGATCAGCGGCACGTCCACCTTGGTCGGCCCGTACAGGCCGAAGGTGACGGGCTTGCCGAGCACCGTCAGCTTGGCGGGCGCGACGACGTCGGCGGTCGGCTGTCCGTCGACGGGGCAGGTCGCCTCGGCGCTCATCGCCTCCAGGCCGATCAGCGTGGTGGCGGGCAGGCCGGGGGCGTGCACGTCGGCGTTGACCAGCTTGACGGAGGCGGCGGTGCCCTTGGCGTCGATGCGGGTCACGGCCGTGCCGATGTCGGCCTTGACCAGGGTGACCGGGCCCTGCTGGTCGACGCCGTCGACCTTGGCGGTGAGGAGCGAGCCCTCGCGCAGGGCCGGCGTCTCCACCTTGTTGAGCGCGAGGTCCACCGGGACGTCGACCGCCTTGTTCAACAGGCTGACGTCCAGGGCGAGTTCGGCGGTGACGGCGCGCGCCTTGCCGGGCGAGGCGGCGGACGACGGAGAGGGCGACGCGGTGGCCGCCGGGGCGGCGTACGCGGGCGGGACGGTGAGCAGCGTGCAGGCCGCGACCACGGCGGCGGCGGAAGCGGCCCGGCGGACGGAACGGGTGGAGCCGGCGGAACGAGAAGACATGGCGGTACCCCCACAGGTGCTGTTGATCCGGAGCGCGCCCAGACGTCACCCGCGACAGGCGGGGAGGGGCCGGCGTTCCGAACGGTGAGCCGCCAGTCTTCTCGAACAGTCCGTCACAGGAGCCACACAGAACGTCATTTCACTCGTTGGAGTGAGATTGACGCCTGCCGCTGACTCCGGTCTGCTACGGCAGTCGCCAGTCCACCGGCTGCGCACCCTGCCGCGCCAGCAGCTCGTTCGCCCGGCTGAACGGCCGCGAGCCGAAGAAGCCGCCGCTCGCCGAGTACGGGCTCGGGTGCGCCGACTCGATCGCCGGGACGTCCCCGAGCAGCGGCCGCAGGTTGCGGGCGTCGCGCCCCCACAGGATCGCCACCAGCGGGCCGCCGCGCGCCACCAGCGCCCGGATCGCCTGCTCGGTGACCTCCTCCCAACCCTTGCCCCGGTGCGCGGCGGGCTTGCGCGGCGCGGTGGTCAGCGCGCGGTTGAGCAGCAGGACGCCCTGCTGCGTCCACGGGGTGAGGTCGCCGTTGGACGGCTGGGGCAGGCCGAGGTCGCTGCCGTACTCCTGGAAGATGTTGATCAGGCTGGCCGGGATCGGCCGGGTCTCCGGCGCCACCGAGAAGCTGAGCCCGACGGCGTGGCCGGGCGTCGGGTACGGGTCCTGGCCGACGATCAGCACCCGCACGTCGGCGAAGGGCTGCTGGAAGGCCCGCAGCACGTTCGGCCCGGACGGCAGGTAGGTACGGCCGGCGGCCAGTTCGGCGCGCAGGAAGTCGCCCATGGCGGCGACCCGCCCGCCGACGGGCTCCAGGGCGGTGGCCCAACCGGGCTCGACGATCTCGTTCAGTGGACGCGGTGCCATGGTGGCCACCCTATCGGCCTACACCGACAGCGCGTTCAGCGGATGATCATGCATACGAGCCCGGAGCCGACCGGCCCACCGCCGACCACGACGGGCCACCGCCACCGGCCGGCCGCTCACCCCACCGGCCGGCCGCGCAGCACCACCAGCCGCGGGTCGGCGAGCACCCGGACGTCCGCCCGCGGATCCTCCCCGTACACCACGAAGTCGGCCGACTCCCCCTCCTCCAGCCCCGGCCGCCCCAGCCACTCCCGCGCGCCCCAACTGGCCGCCGACAGCGCCTGCGCCGGGCTCAGCCCCGCCTTCACCAGCTCCGCCACCTCCTCCGCGACCAGCCCGTGCGCCAGCGAGCCGCCCGCGTCCGTGCCGACGAACACCGGGATGCCGGCGTCGTGCGCGGCGCCGACGGTGGCGTAGCGGCGCTCGTGCAGCCGCCGCATGTGGGCCGCCCAGGCCGGGAACCTGCCCTCGCCGCCGGCCGCCAGGCCCGGGAAGGTGGCGATGTTGACCAGCGTCGGGACGATCGCCACGCCGCGCTCGGCGAAGGCCGGGATCAGCTCCTCGGTCAGCCCGGTGGCGTGCTCGATGCAGTCGATGCCGGCCGCCAGCAGGTCCGGCAGCGACTCGGCGGCGAAGCAGTGCGCGGTGACCCGCGCGCCTTCCTCGTGCGCCGCCGCGATCGCCTCGGCCAGCGCGTCGCCGGGCCAGCAGGCGGCGAGGTCGCCGCGCTCGCGGTCGATCCAGTCGCCGACCAGCTTCACCCAGCCGTCGCCGCGCCGGGCCTCCGCCCGGACGTACGCGGCGAGGTCGCCGGGCTCGATCTCGTGCGCGTAGTTGCGGATGTAGCGGCGGGTGCGGGCGATGTGCCGCCCGGCGCGGATGATCCGGGGCAGGTCCTCGCGCTCGTCGATCCACCGGGTGTCGGCAGCCGAGCCGGCGTCGCGGATCAGCAGGGTGCCGGCGTCACGGTCGGTGAGCGCCTGCTTCTCGCTGGTCTCCGCGTCGACGGCGCCGTGCGCGTCCAGGCCGACGTGGCAGTGCGCGTCCACCAGGCCGGGCAGCACCCAGCCCGTCACCGTCCGGACGTCCTCGGCGCCGGGCGGGCGGGTGAAGCTCACCCGGCCGTCCACGACCCAGAGTTCGTCCCGGACGTCCTCCGGACCGACCAGCACCCGACCCCGGACGTGCAGCACCGCGCGATCGCTCATGGCCCGCACTCTACCGACGGGCGTGTTCCCTGTAAGCAGCAAAGATGCGGCAGACTCGTTCCGGCACCCACCACCCCATGCCCGAAAGGCCGCTACCGTGAGTCCCTTCCTCGACCTCCCCCCGCTCAGCGCCGCCGAGTTCGCGGCGATCGAGGACCAGGTGGCCGCACTGCTGCACACCACCGCGGACGTCATCGTCACCCAGGGTGAGGCGCTGCTGCCGCTGGAGGCCGCGATCCGCGGCGCCGCGCACCCCGGCTCCACCGCGCTCAACATCGTCACCGGCCCGTACGGGCAGACCTTCGGCAACTGGCTGCGCTCCTGCGGGGTCGAGGTCGTGGACCTGGCCGTCCCCTTCGACAGCGCGGTCAGCGCGCAGCAGGTCGCCGACGCCCTCGCCGCCCACCCGGCCGTCGACTTCGTCTCCCTCGTCCACGCCGAGGCCGCCACCGGCAACACCAACCCCGTCGCCGGGATCGCCGCCGCCGTCCGCGAGCACGGCGCCCTGCTGATGCTCGACGCGGTCGCCTCCGTCGCCGCCGAGCCGCTGCTCACCGACGAGTGGGGCGTCGACCTGTGCGTCATCGGCGGCCAGAAGGCCATGGGCGGCCCCGCCGGGGTCTCCGCCGTCTCCGTCTCCCAGCGTGCCTGGGAGCGGATCGCCGCCAACCCGGCCGCCCCGCGCCGCTCCTACCTGTCCCTGCTCGACTGGAAGGAGCGCTGGACGGACGCCGGGCGCACCGTGCTCCCGCACGCCCCCGCCCAGTTGGAGATGCTGGCCCTCGGCGCCTGCCTCGACCGGATCGCCGCCGACGGCCTGCCCGCCGTCATCGCCCGCCACCGCGCCGCCTCCGCCGCCACCCGCGCGGGCGCCCGCGCGCTCGGCACCCTCGCCCCGTTCGTCACCGAGGACGCCCACGCGGCCCCCGTCGCCACCACGCTGCGCACCCCGGCCGGCGTGCACGCGGCCGAGCTCGCCGCCCGCCTCGACCCCGCCCTCCCCGTCCAGCCCGGCGGCGGGCCCCTCGCCGCCTCGATGCTCCGCGTCAACCACTACGGCCCCGCCGCCGCCCTGCCCACCGTCCACGCCTGCCTCGCCGCCCTCGCCACCGCGACGGACGCGGACCCGGCCCCGGCCCTGGCCGCCGCGGAGGCCGCCTGGACGGCCACCGTCCAGGGCTGACACCACCGCGCCGTCAAGGCCCGAGCACGCGCAGCGGCCCCCGGGACCCTCGGTCCCGGGGGCCGCTCCGTCCCTCCCCCCCCGGCTAGACCCAGCCGCACCCGGCACGGCGGGTTTCGGCCATGGGCTCCCGGCACAGTTCCCGCAGCGTTCATCTGCGCGGCACGCCGATCTCACCGGGGACCGGCAGGCTCCGGCCAGGGGTGAAGTTGGCTATACAACTTCACCCGGGACGCCGCCGAGGAGGAGACCACCATGACCGAGCTGCCGCCGTACTGGCTGCGCGACAACTGCCCGTGCGCCGAGTGCCGGGACCCCCGGAACGGCCAGAAGCTGTTCCAGATCAACGACCTGGAGGAAGGGCTGACGATCTCCGCGAGCACGGAGATCGACGGCCACCTGGAGATCCTCTGGTCGGACGGGCACCGCTCGCGGTACCCGCTGGCGTGGCTCGGCGCCGAGCGGGACGGCGACGGGCGGACGGAGGCCGACAAGCGGCTCTGGGTGGCGGCGGACTTCGCCCGCGGCCTCCCCGAGGCGCGGTGGGAGGCGTACCTGTCCGACCCCGCCGAGCAGGCCGCCGTCCTCACCGCCGTGCGCGGCAGCGGCTTCGCGGTGCTGCGCGGGGTGCCGACGGTGGAGCGGCAGGTCCTCGCGGTGGCCGAGAGCTTCGGCTACGTCCGGGTCACCAACTACGGGGAGCTGTTCGACGTCCGGGTCGAGCCGGATCCGAACAACCTGGCGTTCACCAGCGTCGCGATCGCGCCGCACACCGACAACCCGTACCGGGACCCGGTGCCGACGCTCCAGCTGCTGCACTGCCTGGAGAACTCCGCGACCGGCGGCGACTCCGGCCTGGTGGACGGGTTCCGGGCGGCGGCGGCCCTCCGGGAGGAGGCGCCGGCGGACTTCGAGACGCTCACCCGCACGCCCGTCCCGTTCGTCTTCCGCGACCGCCGCACCGAACTGCGTGCCGACCGCCCGCTGATCGAGCTGGACGCGCTCGGCCGGATCCGCGAGGTGCGGTTCAACAACCGCTCGATCGGCACCCTGCGCGGCACCCCCGGGGAGCTGAACGCCTTTTACGCCGCCTACCGCCGCTTCGCCGCGATCACCCTGCGCCCGGAGCTCCAGCTCACCTTCCGCCTCGACCGCGGCGACTGCCTGATCTTCGACAACACCCGCCTGCTGCACGCCCGTACGGCCTTCCAGCAGGACGGCCACCGCCACCTCCAGGGCTGCTACGCCGACCTCGACTCCCTGGCGAGCACCCTCGCCGTGCTGCACCGCCGCACCGCCGCGCTGGACGCGATCGCCGGGCTGTTCGCGGGCGAGGGCGCCGGGGAGTACCTGGGCGAGGAGGTCACCATGGCCGAGCACATGCTCCAGGGCGCCGCTGCCGCCGAGGCGGCCGGGGCGCCGGACCACCTCGTCGCCGCCGCGCTGCTGCACGACGTCGGGCACTTCTTCGACAAGCACGGCCAGGGTGCGCTGCACGGAAGGGACTTGATGGAAGGCCAGGACAACCGGCACAGCGACACCGGCGCCGACTGGCTGGCGCGGTGGTTCGGCCCGGAGGTGACCGAGCCGGTCCGGCTGCACGTGGCCGCCAAGCGCTACCTGTGCGCGGTGGAACCGGACTACCGGCAGCGGCTGTCCGAGGCCTCGGAGTACACCCTCACCGTCCAGGGCGGCCCGATGGACGAGCGGCAGGCCGCCGCGTTCGCCGAACTCCCGGGCGCCGCCGACGCGGTGGCCGTGCGCCGCTGGGACGATCAGGCGAAGGTCGCCGGGGCGCCGACGCCGGGCTTCGAGCACTACCGCCCGCTGCTCGCCGCGCTCATGCACTGACGGCACCGGCCGGCACGCCCGGGAGACGGACCAGGCTCGGCCCCGGGCTCAGTCACCCTCCCGGGCGTGCCGCGAAAGCGCCGACGCGGCCAGCGAGTTGTGGATGCTGAACGCCACCGTCCCGGGCAGGTAGCGGTCCTGGGACCACTCCACCGGAGTGCCGGTCGGGTCCGTCGTGCGCCGCCGTTCGCGCAGCAGCGGGCCGCCGCGGCGGCAGCCGAGGAGCCGGGCGTCCTCGGCGTTGGCGGCCACGATGTCGATGGTGTGGTCGGCGTCGGTGAACAGGATGCCGTGCTCGCGCAGGACCTCGGTGTGCGAGACGACGTCCGCCGGCAGCTCGGCGACGATCTCGCCGACCCGCGGCGGGTAGACGGTCCGCTCGACCATCACGGGCGTGCCGGAGAGGGTGCGCAGCCGGACGGTCACGTACACCTCGGCGCCCGGCTCCAGGCGCAGTTGCTCGCGTTCGGCGGTGTCGGCGGGGCGGCGGACCAGCGAGTCCAGGATGCCGCCGGGCTCCTCGCCCATCGAGTACGCCCAGTGCGTGAAGCTGAGCAGTTCGGAGAAGCTCTGCACCCGGGCGCCCCCGAGCACGACGCGCCGGGTGCCGCGGCGGGAGGTGACCAGCCCGTCGGAGCGCAGGACGGCGAGCGCCTGGCGGACGGTGCCCCGGGAGACGCCGTACTGCTCGGCGAGCGCGCCCTCGGCGGGCAGCCGGCCGGCCTCGCCGTACGCGCCGGTGGTGATGGCCTCGCGCAGGTCGGCGGCGACCTTCCGGTACAGGGCGCCGGGAGCGCGCTCGGCGGGGCGCCCGGGCTCAAGTGCCACGTCAGTCAATGTCCCTCCTGGGGCGGTGTCCTGCGCAGCCGTACCGGCACGGACAGCCCGACCTTATCCCGCTGCGCCTTTGAAGCATCGCACCGAACGGATCACGCTCCGATGGCCGGATTCGACCGTTCCCGCAGCCGACCCCGGTTCTGGGCCGTCCGTTCACCTTCCCGTCATCGGACTCCGGCGTACTTACCTCCGTCAGCGAAGTTGGCTAGTCAACTCGGACGGCCTCGAACGGCTCCGGGCGGCTCCGAACGGCACCGGGCACCTCAGAACGGCTCCGAACGGCCACTCGCACGATCCCCCGATCAGACAACCCCACCGCAGCTCACCCCCTTGCAGTACACCCGATCAGGAGACTGACCCGTGTCCGTGCACCGCGCCCGTTCCGCCGCCTTCGCAGCGGTCCTGACCGCCGCCGCGCTGTCCCTCACCGCCTGCGGCTCCGCCGGCTCCTCCACCGCGAAGTCCGGCGACGCCGCGGGCGGAAAGAGCGCCAAGACCGCCACCTCGGTCGCCGACTTCGGCGGGATGGACGGCCTGATCGCCGCCGCCAAGAAGGAGGGGAAGCTGCACGTCATCACGCTGCCCCGCGACTGGGCGAACTACGGCAAGCTGATGGACGACTTCAAGGCGAAGTACGGCATCGAGATCGAGGACGAGAACCCCGACGGCGCCAGCCAGGACGAGATCAACGCGATCACCTCCCGCAAGGGCCAGGACCGCGCCCCCGACGTCGTCGACCTCGGCTCGGCCTTCGCGCTCAGCGCCGCCAAGCAGGGCCTGCTGGCCCCGTACAAGGTGACCGACTTCGACAAGATCCCGGCCACCATGAAGAACGCCGACGGCCTGCACTACAACGACTACGGCGGCTACATGTCGATCGCGTGCGACGCCAAGAAGGTGTCCGCCTGCCCGAAGACCTTCGCCGACCTGCTGAAGCCCGAGTACAAGGGCATGGTCGCCCTGAACGGCAACCCGACCAAGGCCGGTGCCGCCTTCGGCGCCGTCTACGCGGCCGCGCTCGCCAACGGCGGCTCGCTGGACAACATCCAGCCCGGCATCGACTTCTTCGCCAAGGTCAAGCAGGCCGGCAACTTCAACCCGGTCGAGGTCACCCCGGCGACCATCGAGAAGGGCGAGACCCCGATCAGCATCGACTGGTCGTACCTGAACGCCGGCTACGCCGACAAGTTCAGGAGCAAGGGCATCGACTGGCAGGTGGCCATCCCCTCGGACGGCTCCTACGCGCAGTACTACAACCAGGCGATCAACAAGGACGCGCCGCACCCGGCCGCCGCCCGCCTGTGGGAGGAGTACCTGTACAGCGCCGAGGGCCAGAACGGCTTCCTGGGCGGCTACGCCACCCCGGCCCTGTTCGACGCCATGAAGACGGCCGGCACCCTGGACGCCGCCGGCGCAGCGAAGCTCCCGCCGGTCGAGAAGCCCTTCACCACCTTCCCGACCCAGGAGCAGACGGACACGGCCAAGAAGACCGTGACCGAGAACTGGGCCAAGGCGATCGCGGGCTGACCTGACGATGACCACGGCTCCCACCCCGGTGCCGGCCCCCGCCTCCGCCGCCCAGAGCGGCGGGGGCGCCCCCGGCCCCGCAGCAACCACCCCCGCCACCACGACCTCCCCGACCACGGCCACCACGGCCAAGAGCACCGAGACCGCCAAGACCGCCAGGGCCCCCCGCCCCGGCAAGCCCCGGGCCGGCCGCGGCCGCGCCTGGATGGCCGCCCTCCCCCTGCTCCTGTTCTTCCTGGTCGGCTTCGGCCTGCCCGCCGTCGCGATCGCCATCGGCGCGTTCACCACCTCGCCCGACGCCCCCGACGGCGGCGGCACCTTCACCACCGACAACCTCACCGGCTCGCTGCAGGGCGCCTACTGGACCGCCCTGTGGGGCAGCGTCAAGCTCTCCCTGCTGACCGCGCTGATCGCCGCCGTGGTCGGCCTGCCGCTGGCCCAGGCCGTGGCCACCTCCCGGTTCCGGGTGTTCCGCGAGGCGGTGCTCTCCGCCTCCGGCGTGCTCGCCAACTTCGGCGGCGTGCCGCTCGCCTTCATGTTCGTCGCCACCCTCGGCAACGCCGGCGAGGTCACCAAGAAGTTCGGCCTCACCAGCCACGGCTGGAACCTCTACACCTTCACCGGCCTCTCCGTGGTCTACCTGTACTTCCTGGTGCCGCTGATGGTCATCACCATCACCCCGGCCCTGGAGGGCCTGCGCACCCAGTGGCGCGAGGCCGCGTACAACAACGGCGCCACCGTCGTGCAGTACTGGCGGCACGTGGCCCTGCCGGTCCTGGTGCCCTCGCTGCTCGGCGGCTTCGTGCTGCTGTTCGGCGCCTCCTTCGCCGCGTACGCCACCGCCGAGGCCATGGTGGGCAGTTCGGTGCCGCTGATCTCGATGCAGATCGGCGACGCACTGTCCGGCAACGTCCTGGTCGGCCAGGGCAACCTCGCCCTCGCCCTCGGCCTCGACATGATCGTGGTCGCCTGCCTGGTGATGGCCGTGTACCTGCCCCTTCAGCGCCGGAGTGCCAAGTGGCTCGCCTGATCAATCGCATCCGTTTCGGCCGCGGCCTCGTCCTGCTGCTCTGCGGCGTCTACTTCGCCGTACCGCTGGCCTCCTCGGTGATCTTCAGCGTCGACGACAACAAGGGCGGCACCACCTTCCGGGCCTACACCGAGCTGCTGAACGCGCCCGGCTTCCTGGACAGCCTGGTGCTGAGCCTGGAGCTGGCCGGCGTCACGGTGGCGGTGCTGCTGCTCCTGCTCGTCCCGGCGATGCTCGCCGCCCGGCTCGGTGCGCCGAAGCTGCGCCCGGTGATCGAGGTGATGTGCTCGATGCCGCTGGTCGTCCCCGTGGTCGCGCTCACCACCGGCATCATCGGCGTGCTGCGCTGGGGCCCGGACTACCTCCAGGACACCCCGCTGTTCCAGACCATCGTGGCCATCCAGGACCCGAAGTTCCCGATCGTCCTGGTCATCGCCTACGTGCTGATGGCGCTGCCGTTCGCCTACCGGGCGCTGGACGCCGGGCTGCGCGGCGTGGACGTCGCCACCCTGGTCGAGGCCGCCCGCAACTGCGGGGCCGGCTGGCTGCGCGCGGTGTTCACCGTCGTCCTGCCGAACCTGCGCAGCGCGCTGCTGAACGCGGCCGTCCTCACCGTCGCCCTGGTGCTCGGCGAGTTCACCACCGCCTCCATCCTCGGCTTCGCCCCCTTCTCGGTGTGGATCAACTCCAACGGCAAGAGCGACGGCCAGATGTCCGTCGCCGTCTCGATGCTCAGCCTGCTGATCGTCTGGCTCGTCCTGCTGCTGATGTCCGCCGCCGGCCGCGGCCGCAAGGGCGCGCGGGCCTGAGGCGCCCCGCCGCCCGGCCACCCCGCGCTCCGGCCGCACGGTCCTGAACCACCCCACGCTTTCCAGGAGTTACCAGCCATGACCACGGTTTCCGCCCCCGTCACCGGTGTCGCGCTCGCCCCCGGCGGCGCCACCGTCGAGTTCCGCTCGCTGCGCCGCTCGTTCGGCGCCACCACCGCCCTCGACGGCCTGGACCTGACCGTCCACCCGGGCGAACTGCTCGCCCTGCTCGGCCCGTCCGGCTGCGGCAAGACCACCGCGCTGCGCATCCTGGCCGGCTTCGAGCAGCACGACTCCGGCGAGGTCCTGGTCGACGGGCAGGACATCACCGCGATCCCCGCCCACAAGCGCGACGCGGGCATGGTGTTCCAGTCGTACAGCCTCTTCCCGCACCTGACCGCGCTGGACAACGTCGCCTTCGGGCTGCGGATGCGCGGCGCCGGCAAGGCCGAGCGCCGCAAGCGCGCCCAGGAGCTGCTGGAGCTGGTCGGCCTGCCGCACCGCGCCGAGCACTACCCGCACCAGATGTCCGGCGGCCAGCAGCAGCGCATCGCGCTCGCCCGGGCGCTCGCCCTGCAGCCGCGCGTGCTGCTGCTCGACGAGCCGCTGTCCGCGCTGGACGCCAAGGTCCGCCTCCAGCTGCGCGAGGAGATCCGCCGGCTCCAGCAGGAACTGGGGATCACCACCCTGTTCGTCACCCACGACCAGGAGGAGGCGCTGTCGATGGCCGACCGGGTCGCGGTGCTGCGCGCGGGCCGGCTGGAGCAGTGCGCCACCCCGTCCGAGCTGTACGGCCGCCCGGCCACCGCCTTCGTCGCCGAGTTCGTCGGCACCATGAGCCGCATCCCGTGCACCCGCACGTCCGACGGCGTCGAGGTGCTCGGCCGCCGGCACGCGGTGGACGGCGACCTGCCCGCCGACGGCGAACTCCAGGTGCTGGTCCGCCCGGAGAACGTCACCCTGACCCCGTCCGAGACCGGCCCGGCCCTGGTGATCACCGCGTCCTTCCTGGGCGCCGTCACCCGGCTCACCGTCCGCCTCGACGACGGCACCGAGGTCAAGGCCGACCTGCCGACCGAGGCCGCCGCCGCGCTGCCGGCCGGCTCGCGCGCCGAGCTCCTGCTGCCGGAGCGTCCGGTGCTGGTGGACCGCCGCACCGTCTGAGAGCCTCGAACCCCATCTGCGTAGCACCATCTGATGAACCACCGAAGGTACCGCCATGCCTGAAGCCCTGACGCCCGACTCCGCCCTGACGCCCGAATCCTCCGTGACACCCAGCCCCCTGGCCCCCGGCGCCCCGGCGCCCGAGGCCCCCCGCCCCGCCGCCGTCCTGTTCGACATGGACGGCACCCTGGTCGACACCGAGCAGCTCTGGTGGCAGGCCGCCGCCGAACTCGCCGACGAGCTCCACCACGCGCTCACCGACCAGGACGCCCCCGAAGTGCTCGGCCAGGCCGTCGAGCACACCGCCGCCCACCTGCACAAGGTCAGCGGCACCCCCCTCACCGAGGCCGAACTCGCCGCCCGGCTCGGCGAGTCCTTCGCCGCCAAGGTCGCCGCCGAGACCGTCCCGCGCCCCGGCGCGCTCGCCCTGCTGGCCTCCCTGCGGGACGCCCAGGTGCCCACCGCGCTGGTCTCCGCCTCCCCGCGCCGGGTCGTCGACCTGGTCCTCGCCACCATCGGCCGGGACTGGTTCGCCGTCACCCTGGCCGCCGAGGACACCCCGCGCACCAAGCCCGCACCGGACCCGTACCTCGCCGCCGCCGAACGGCTCGGCCTGGACCCGGCCACCTGCGTCGCCGTCGAGGACACCCCGACCGGGGTCGCCTCCGCCGCCGCGGCCGGCTGCGCCGTGCTCGCCGTGCCGTCCACCGCGACGCCGATGCCCGACGGCGGCCGGATCACCCTGCTCGCCAGCCTCGAACAGGCCGACCTCGCCCTGCTGGGGAAGCTCGGCGCCGCCCGGGCCGTTTGACCGGCATGCCCTATCTCCTGCTCTCCCTCGCCATCCTGAGCGAGGTCTGCGCGACCAGCTGCCTCAAGCTCACCGAGGGGTTCACCCGCCTCTGGCCGAGCGTGGGGGTGGCGGTCGGCTACGTGCTGTCCTTCGTACTGCTCGGGCGCGCGCTCAAGCACATCCCGGTCTCGGTCGCCTACGCCGTCTGGTCCGGGGCCGGGACGGCGGCGGTCGCCGGAATAGGCGTGGTCGCCTTCGGCGAATCGCTGGGACGCCTCCAGTGGCTGGGGATCGCCCTGGTGATCGTCGGAGTCGTCGTGCTCAACCTCAAGAACAGTCACTGACGGGCCGCCACCGGCCTTCGGTGCTGGTCAACTACCCTTTCGGAGCGGGAAGTCGGATGTGCCGACTGCCCGCTCCGAGCGGTTCGCTACCGTGGGCCCCATGAGCGATCCACGACCCCACCACTACCGCTTCGTCCACCGCGAGCTCGCCCGCCAGGTCCTCGAGTTCGGCCCGCGGCTGACCGTCCCGGACGCCGGCGGCAGCCTGCTGCCCGTCCTCACCGGCATCTGGGACAACCTCGGCCAGACCCTCCCGCCCGAGGACCGGCTGCCCAGCCACGGCCTGGACTGCCGGCACCTGCGGGCCGACGGCCACCCCCTGCTGCTCGTCACCCTCCCCACCCCGACCGGCGCCACCGAGGCCCACTTCGTCGCCGCCGTCCACCCCCAGGGCACCAAGACCGTCCGCTACGTGACCCTGGAGCACGCGGTCAACCCCTTCGACGGCAGCCCCGGCACCGTCCTCGGCGAGTGGTCCTCCGAAGGCCACCTCAACCACGGCGAAGGCCCCTCCCCCGTCGCCGAACTGTTCGTCGCCGCGGTGGCGAAGCTCGTCACCCCGAAGAAGCGCGGCTTCTGGCGCCGCTGAGCCCGACGGCGCGCGGCCGCCTCCCTGCCGCCGCCGCATGCTGGCGCATCGTCAAGATCCCGTCACCGCACCGTGAAGCACCCGCTCACAACGGATCGTCCGCGCACCGACTGCGGCTATGCTCGGCCGGTCACGCCATCGACACATCGGGGGAGCAGTGGCCGACTTCACGGTCAGCACCGAGTTCCTCGCCAAGCTGGCCAAGGACCTCAAAGGCTGCGGCGACGAACTCGACCAGGGACTCAAGGCGCTCAAGGAAGCGAGTCGCAGCGGACTGGGCTACGACTTCCTCGACGAGGCCTGCGGACACTTCCAGGGCACGTGGGAGTACGGGCTGAAGAAGGTCCGCGAGTGCGTCAAGATCCTCGACGAGGGCCTGGAGAAGGTGCAGCAGGGCTACGACAGCACCGAGCAGGACACCGCCAAGGCCCTCACCCCCCAGGGGCGCTCGTGACCGGCCCCGCGCCGGACTGGTCCGGCCTCGGCTTCGACCCGACCCCCGGCGACGCCGCCGCGGTCACCGGCCTCAGCGGGAGCCTGCGCCGGGTGGGCCAGCACCTGACCGACGTCCACACCACGCTCTCGCAGCTCTCCGCCGACCAGGGCCAGTGGACCGGCGAGGCCGCCAAGGCCTTCGCCGGCCAGTTCGGCAAGCTCCCCACGTACCTCCAGGACGCCGCCGACTCGATCACCGCCGCCTACCAGGCCCTCGACGTCTGGTACCAGGCACTGACCGAACACCAGCCCAAGGCCGCCGAGTTGGCCCGCGCCGCGGTCGCCGCCAAGCAGCAGAAGGAGCAGGCCGAACAGGCGCACACCGCCGCGGCCGCCGCCCCCGACCTCAAGCTCGCCGGCCGGACCTTCCCCGACGACGCCGCCCTCGCCGCCGCCGAACAGCGCTACACCAAGGCGAAGACCCACCTGGACGCGGCCGCCGCACTCGTCAGCAGCGCCGCCACCGACCTCACCCAGCTCCAGAAGCAGGCCCACGAACTCGCCGGGGGCCACAAGTCCGACGCCCACAAGACCGCGGCCGCCATCCGCAAGGCCGCCGACAGCAAGGCACCGCCGGAGCCCGGCTGGCTCAGCAAGGTCGGCAACTGGTTCAGCAAGCACGGCGCGGACCTGTTGACGGTGGCCTCGGGCATCTGCGGCGTCGCGGCCATCTTCTGCCCCGCGTTCGCGCTGCCCGCCATCCTGCTGAGCGTCGGCGCAGCCGGATGGCACGCGAAGCAGTACGGCGTCAAAGGACTGATGCCGACCAGCATGGCGAACCTCGGCAACGACCTCACCCTCGCCGGTGATCTCCTCGGGGCGCTCCCCGGAGGAGCACTCATCAAGGGCGGAGTCACCGCGTTCCGGGGCGCCCGTGCGACCGGAACCGGGGTCAAGGCCGTGAGCGCCGGCGCCACCGAGATCCGCACCGCCGCCAGGGCGATGGACCCGGCCAGCCCGGTCTTCACGACGGCCATCGAGAAGCCCGCCATCAAACTCGGGCTCTCCAAGGCCGCTGCGATGAACGTCTCCGACGGCGTGCAGGCAGCCAGTGGCGTCGCGCTGACGGCCCCCACCGCCTGGGGCCTCACCCAGGACAACCCGAGCCCGGGGCTGAGCGCCGCGGTGAACTACACCACGGGAGGCGGCACCGCGCTCAATGGTGCCGGAGCCGCCATCGGCGGCAGCGGGAAGAGCCGGATCGTACCCGGGCTGCTCGGTGCCGGCAGTGCGATCGTCACCGGTGTGTGGGGAGTCGGCCATGACTGACACGACCGCCCCGTCGTTCTGGCTCTCCCTGCCCGAAGGGTTCACGAGCATCGACCTGTCCGAGGATCCGGGCGACCGCATGAGTCGGATCGTGGACGGACTCGACGCGCTCACCGATGCCGGTCCGGGACAGAAGCTCGGCATCGCCATCTCCGCCGAACTCGCCCTCCAGGCGCAGCTGCGCGAGGGTGCGGTCCACGTCTCCAACTGCCTGGTGCAGACCGAGGAAGGCGCGATCGTCCAGGGCATGTTGAGCCTGTTCCTCCGCGAGCAGGAGCGAGGCGTCCCGGGCACCTACCCCCAGCGCGCCGCCGAGGAGCTCGCGGCCGCCTGGCCGGACGCCGACGTCGACGTCCTCGACTTCCCGCTCGGCCGTGCCACCGTGACCGTCCGCGACCTGGCCGTGCCCCTGTCCGGAGCGGTCTACGGCCTGCCCGGATCGGGCGTCGTCACCGTCCGCCTGCTGGAAGCCCTGTTCCCGCATCCGTGGCGCCCTCACGTGCTGGCCGTCGTCTTCACCACCCGGCACCTGGACTACTGGGACGGGTGGTCGGTCCTGGTGGGCGCCGCCATCAGCGGGATCTCTTTCTACCCTCCGCTCGAAGAAGCACAGAACGCCCTGTCGCCGGAGCGGCGGGACAACATCCGAAAGGCCTTCGGGTGACACTCGCCCAGCCCGCCCCGGAGGCGGGGAGCAAGCCGCACTGGCTCCGCCGCGGTGCCGTCCTGGTCGCCGTCCTGACCTGTCTGTCCGTCGGCATCGTCCTCGCGTTCGTTTACGTCGGCACCCTCCTGGCTTTCGGCTTGGGTGCGCTCTACATGGTCGCGACGGGCGTCGGACTCGCGAAGCTGAGAGGACCGGGGAACGACCCCGGTGGCAATGACGTCAGCGCCGGGCTGGTCCTCGTCTTCTTCGCCGTCCTCATCGCCACCGGTGCGGGCGCCGACGCCTGGCACAACCAGTTGCTGAGTTCGGGGCGGGACGTCAAGGCGATGGTCATCGCCGAGCACATCGACAAGTCGATCCGCGGCACGAAGCGGACCTACGACCTCTCCACGCAGGGCGAGGAGGTCCCCGGCGGGTCCCTGAAACCGGACAGCCGACGTTTCAGCCCCGGCGACTACGCCACCGTCCGGATGGACCCGACCGGCCGGGTCGCCCCCAAGCTGCCCGGGGAGGCCGACTCCCCAGCCTCCCTGTGGAGCGCGATCGGAATCAACGCAGGCATCGCCCTGTTCCTGCTGTGGTTCGCCTACGACAGCAGCAAGCCGCCCAGGGAGCCACGCCCGGCCGGACCGTGGCGCGAGCGCATGCGCCGACTCGACGGGCTGCCGCTCACCGCGGCGGCGACGGCGGTCTCAGTGCCCTGGCTCCTGTGCTTCCTGCTCGTCCAGAGCCGTCTCGGCCTGGCCCTGATGGTCGCGATCCCCTATCCCCTTGCCGGGTTGGCGGCCTTCGGCGCGCTCGTCCGCGACGAGGACCGGAAACAACCCCAGGGCCTGGTCCTCCTCGCGGTCGGTCTCGTCTTCACCGCGCTCGCCCTGTTCCTCTGACCGACCACCCGGCACGCCGCCGACTCAGCGGCACGCCGACCTCATCGTCCTCTCCTGGGACCTCGCTTCGACCGAACTGGCTGGCGAGGTCCCCGGCCGACGCGAGGCCGATCCGACCGGCCCGCCACGGCGTGACGCCCGTCACACCAGCGCTCGGCAACCCTGCCGCTCCGAACGGGCATCTCACTCCTCACTGCTCATGACACACGGACAGTACGGGGGGGAACACCATGGCAGATGACGGAGCGAAAGCCGGCGGCCCGGAGTTCAAGATCCGGCCGGGGGACCTGAAGGCGGCCGCGCCGACCTTCCAGGCCCAGAGCAAGGCCCTCAAGGACGCCCTCGACACGCTCAGGCACAGCCTCGCCGCCGCCGGCAGCCCGTGGGGCGACGACAAGCAGGGCAAGGAGTTCGCCCAGGCCTACAACGGCCCGCACGACCACGTGCTCTCCGCGCTGGACACCCTGGTCAAAGGCCTCACCAGCATCCACGACGGGCTGAACGCCCACGCCGACAACCACACCGACGCCGACGACCACGTCCGCAAGGACCTGACGCCGTGATCGGCCGCCCGCCGCGGAGGGAGCCGGCGCGTGGGTGAGTCCGCGGCCGAGAAGATCGTCCGCAAGGTCACCGGCCTGTGGTGGCCCGACGCCGACCCGGACCGGCTCCGCACGGTCGCCGCCGCCTGGGACACGATGGCCACCGCCATCGACAACGTCACCGCGCCCACCCACCAGGCCGCCGCCGCCATCGTCGCCAACAACCACGGCCCCGCCATCGACGCCTTCGGCAAGTTCTGGGGCCAGTACTACGGAGGCAACGGCAAGGGCTGGCTCCCCGATGTCGCCGCCGCCTGCCGCAACCTCGCCAAGGCCCTGCGCGCCTTCGCCGACGAGGTCGACAAGGCCCTCAAGCAACTTGAGGAGGAGGCCGCGATCGTCGGCGCGACCCTGGTCGCCGGCACCGCCCTCGCCGTCTTCACCGCCGGCATCTCCGAAGCCGCCGCCGGCACCGCCGCCGCGGGCATCATCGCCACCGCCGCGGGCCTCGGCGTCGCCGTCTCCGAAGCCGTCGCCACCATCGCCGCCACCATCCTCACCGGCGTCGTCTTCGGCGCCGTCGAGGCCATCGCCGTCGACCTCGCCGTCGCCCAGCCGATCCGCGTCGAGTTCTTCGACGACGGCGGCTACAGCCTCCAGGAGGCCGCCGACTCCGCCGAGACCGGCGGCGTGATGGGCGGCGCCGGAGGCGGCCTCGGCGCCGGCGGCCGCGTCGTCGCCAACGCCGCCGAGGGCACCGAGAACGCCTCCGTCGCCCTCGCCGGCCTCGCCAAGGCCGCGGGCGCCGCCGACACCCTCCCCGGCCGCATGCTCACCGGCGCCGGCCTCGCCTACGGCTACGACGCCACCTTCAAAACCGGCCCGGTCATGCCCCTCGACCTCATCCTCGGCGCCATCGGCAGCGCGGCAGCTCCCGGGGGCAGCACTCCGAAGCGCCGCCCCGGTTTCACCGGGGCCGACGCGAACGGCTGGGAGGGCGGACTCGGCGCCCGCCCGGAGCCCTGGCTCTCCGAATCGGGAACCCCGTACGCGATCGACCCGACCGGCACACCGAACAAGAGGGCCGTGCAGCGCTACGAGGACTACCGCACCAGGACGGACGATGTGATCGAGGTCGCCAAGGAAACCGGTGTCGATCCGCGGATCGTCCAGGTCGCCAAGGACAACCTCATGGTCAACCGGCATGACGTCCCGGTGGGACCGGGCGCACACAATGTCCTGAAGAACGTCCATTTCGAACCGGACCCGGCGGTCTCCACACCCTGGAACGCCGCCGTCAACGGATTCATAAAACCGGGCAGCATTCCACCGCTGCGCGGAACGCTCGCCCACGAGTATGTCGAGGCCAAGCTTCTCGAAGCCGGTCTCCCCTATCTTTCCAGCCATCCGGACGCGTGGAACTCGGAGGGCGCGCCAATTGTCCACCCCGATCATTTCGGCGCACACAATCTGGCACCGCGGAGCTATCACGAGGGAGAGGTGTCGGCGGACGGATCACTCGACCACTGGAAGCTCTACGGACTCAAGGCGCCCACCGGGGCCGTCGCCGAAGACCTCTCGAACCTTGATATCGTAGTCGATGCCGTTAAATCCCAACTCCGCGAGAAAGGTTATGATCTCAAGTGAGCACGGAAAATGTTCAGTTGATGGTCGACCGCCTCAAAGCCGTCCAGTGGACGGCCTATCGGGAGGGGGAGCGGAGGGCCTTTTCTCGCGCGGCGCTCATGAAGGAGTACTTCCGACGGGCCGCGCTCTGGCTCGATGCCTACGGGGAAACCGACGAATGGCCTTTCTTCGATCTCGCGGCGATTGTGGCGCCGGCCGTGCGGGCCGACCCGGCGGTGGTCTCCGACATCGAGGATTTCGTGGAGGACGCCTCCGGTTCGTGGCACGCGATCGAGTGTTCGGCGGCCGCCGTCCAGTGGGCCGCCCTGGGTGACGCCCCCGGGCCGGTGCTGCGTCCGCTGCCCGATCCCTTCGAGCCCCTGATCCGGGTCTACGAGCGCGGCGGCGCCGGTTTCTCGTTCGCCAACGGCTTCCTCGACTTCGGCATGCTGATGGTGAAGCGCGGCAACTGGCGCGCCCACCTGTCGCCGGAGCCCGTCGTCGAACTCGACGACGGCGTCCTCGACGACCTGGATGCGCAGTCCTGGGCCGAGTTCCGAGCGCTGGCGGCCCGCAGCGGACACCCGGTGGACAACAGCTGAGCAATAGCTCGCGGCCCTGCACCCTGCCTGACGAAGGCCCATACCTGCCTCTTCCTCCTCGGCGCCGAGGAAGTCCCCCTCCCGCCCGACCGGCCCCCGTGTCCGGGGGCGAGGGGACGCGTCGTACTCTTCCAGCCCGATCGGACGCACGCGGGGAGAGCCATGGGGACGATCAGGGACCGCAGCCGGGCCACCGCGCTGAGCACTGTCCTGATCCTGGGCGTCCCCGTGGGGACGTTCGGGCTGGTGCTCGCGGGCACCTACCTCGGCGGGGCCGTCGCGTCGCTGCTCGGGCTGGTGCTGGTGGTGGCCTGGGTGGTGGGTCTGGTGCGGCTGCTGGGGCGGTGGGTGGGCTGTTGGGTGGCGCTGTTCGCCGTTGTCCTCGCGGGCCTGGCGACGGGGGCCGTGGCCATGGCACGGGACGACGTGATCCTGCGGCTGTCCGGCGAGACGGTGACGGCCCGGGTCACCGGGGAGACGGACCGCCTCGCCGGGAAGCACCCGTCCTCGATGTACGACCTCGCGGCCGAGGACGGCACCGCGTTGCCCGGCGGCGAGTTGTCGACGGGGCTGCGCGCGCTCGCGGTCGGTGACCGGGTGACGGTCCGTTTCGATCCGGCCGGCCGCGCCGACCCGCGGCGCCCGGAGGACATCAGCCTTCCCCGGGATCTCGAGCTCGCCGTCGGGCTGACGGCCGTCCTGATGCTCGCCGTCGCCTGGCTGGGCCGCGAGTCGGCCCGGCAGCGGGGCGGCGGAGCGGCCGGGCCGGTGTCCTGACCTGGCCCCGGTGAGCAGGAAGTCGGCCGGGCCGACTTCCTGCTCCCGGAGGGATCGATCAGCCCAGCAGGGCGGGCAGTTCCGCGACCGAGCCGAGCACGTGCGTCGCCCCGTCGGCGCGCAGCCGGGCCTCGTCGTGGGCGCCGGTGAGCACGCCGGCGACGACGGACGCTCCGGCCCGTACGCCGGTCAGCATGTCGTAGCCGGTGTCGCCGGCGACGGCGATCTGCCGCACCGACTCGACTCCGGTCCGCAGCAGCGCGGTGAGCGCGAGGTCCGGGTAGGGGCGGCCGCGGCCGGCCTCGGCGGGGCTGAGGGTGAGGTCGGCGACGGACTGCCAGCCGAGGGCGGTGAGGATGCGGTCCTGGGTGGCCCGGGAGAAGCCGGTGGTGAGGACGACCTTCCGGCCCTGGCCGCGCAGTTCGGCGATGGCTTCGGCGGCGCCGGGCAGGGCGGCGCAGTGCCCGGCGTCGACGAGGTCGTGGTAGGCGGCCTCGAAGGCGGTGTTGGCCCGCTGGGCCTTGTCCTCGTCCCCGAAGAGGTGCCGGAAGACGGAGATCTTGGATTCGCCCATGGTGGCGCGGACGTGGTCCAGCATGGGGCCGAAGCCCGGGCTGCCGGCCTCGACGCCGAGCGTCCGGGCGGCGGCGGTGAAGGCCTGTTCGACGAGGCCGTCGTCGGCCACGGTGGTGCCGGCCATGTCGAGGACGACCAGGCGGATATCAAAGGACATGTCAACTACCCTTACAGGTTTGCGAGTTCGGCGGTGGTTTCGGCGATGGCCGGGGAGCAGGTCATGCCGCGGCCGCCGGGGCCGGTGACGAGCCAGACGCCGTCGCGGAGTCGTTCGCGGTGGACGACCCGGGTGGTGTCGACGCACTGCGCGTACACCCCGGCCCAGCGGCGGCGGACCCGCGGCAGGGGGCGGCCGAGCAGGTCCTCGGCCACGGCGACCAGGTGGTCGTACGGGTCCTCGACGACGTCGAAGCCGAACGGCTGGTCGTACTCGTGGGTGTCGCCGATGGTGAGGCCGCCGTCGCGCCGCTGGACCATGAGCAGCTGCATCTTGTGTTCGGCGGCGATGTCGGGCTGCGGCTGGGTGTCGCGGAGGCGGTCCAGGGCGGTGCCCGCGAAGGCGGGGTAGTAGCGGAAGCTGTCGCCGTCGGCGACGGAGGTGGTGAGGGTCTCGCCGAGCGGGTCGGTCTGCATCATCTGCAGCCGGACCTTGCGCACGGGCAGCGACGGGGCGAGTTCGCGGACGAGGCCGCCGATCCAGGCGCCGGTGCAGAGGATGACGAGGTCGCCGGTGTGGACGTCGCCGTGGTCGTCGCGGACGGCGTTCTCGCCGATCACGTCGCGGACCTCGCGGCCGGGCAGGAAGGTGTAGCGGCCGGTGGCCTGGAGGGCGGCGCGCAGCGCGGGCTGGGCGGTGCGGGGTTCGACGGCGGCGTCGCGCTCGCACCACAGGGCGCCGAGGAGTTCGCCGCGCAGGGCGGGGTTGGCGGCCCTGGTCTGGTCGGCGTCGAGCAGCCGGTAGCCGCGGGCGGCGGCGTCGGGCAGGGTGAGTGCCTGTTCGGCGACGGCGAGTTCGGCCTGGGTGCGGATCGCGGTGAGCGATCCGTTGGCGCGGAAGCCGAGGTCGGGGACGCGGGCGCCGATGCCTTCCCACAGTTCGCGGGCGCGCAGCGCGGTGTCCAGTTCCTCGCCCTGCGCGCGGCCGCTGACCCAGACCAGGCCGAAGTTGCGCACCGAGGCGCCGCGCGCCTCGGTCTCGCGCTCCAGGTGGACGACCTCGTGGCCGCGTTCGACGGCCTGCCAGGCGTGCATGGTGCCGAGCACGCCTGCTCCTACGACGATGACTCTCATGCGGCCAGGCTGGTGCGCCCAGGTGTCCTGGGGGCGTCCCGGTAGCGTCCCGCAGATGAATCGCCCGAAAAGTTGTACAGACAACCCGGGGAGCCGGGCCGGACCGGGCCGAGCCAGGCCGGACCTACGGCCGCAGCACCCGCGCCCGCAGGTAGTTGCGCCGCCCGAAGTTCGGCTCGTCCACCGCCGTCAGCTCCTCCACCTGGAACCGGTACAGCGCCGCCGCCCCGCCCCCGGTGAGGAACTGCCGCCGGACCTGCTCGTCCTGCGCGAAGGACGGGTACCGCCCCTGGTAGGCGGCCAGCGCCGCCTCGGCCTGCCGCCCCCAGGCCTCGCTCGCGCCGCCGGCCAGTTGCAGGCCGCGCAGCTGCTCGCCGAAGACCGGCGGCGGCAGGAAGACGGTGGCGGCGGCCCGGGCCTCCTCGGCGAGGTGGTGGCTGTGCCGGGTGGAGCGCTCGCTGACGAAGTACAGGACGAGGTCGCCGTCGTACGCGAAGAAGGCCAGGTTGGCGTGCGGGCCGTGCTCGTGGCCGGCGGTGGCGAGGGTGAGCACCATGGCCTCGGCGAGCAGTCCCTCGACGCCCTTGTGCGGCGACTCGCCCGGCCAGTCCCCCTGCGTGATGTCGAGTCGGTACGGCATTGGCACTCCCTCCGCTGGCACGCCCGGCGCTCCCGCGCCCCGGCACGACTGAGCCGGGCGGGTTCCCCGCGAAGGGGCCCCACGCCCGGCTCACATGCTCTACCCGCCACCCCGGCCAGACAAGGGTCGGACGGGCTACGGGGAGGCTACGGAATCAGCGCTGTCGGGTCTCGCCGCCAGTGCCGCCGGCACCCGCCAACAGTGCTGTCGGCACCCGCCGTTCAGTGCTGCCGCGTCCCGTACGCGGCGTGGCGGCCGGCC
This sequence comes from Kitasatospora sp. NPDC057940, assembly GCF_042887425.1. Classification (NCBI taxonomy): domain Bacteria; kingdom Bacillati; phylum Actinomycetota; class Actinomycetes; order Kitasatosporales; family Streptomycetaceae; genus Kitasatospora; species Kitasatospora sp. NPDC057940. Next base: position 11,637 of record NZ_JBHVPH010000048.1, on the reverse strand, counting down.
GTCACCGGCACCGCGCCCGGGCCGAGCAGCGGGCGCAGCGCGCCCGTCCGCATCCGGTCCACCAGCGGCCCGCAGCGGCCGGCGAGCGGCGCCAGCACCACCGCGACCAGGAGGCCGACCAGCGCGCCGACGGCCACGTCGTGCGGGTAGTGCACGCCGACCCAGACCCGGGAGGCGCCCATCAGCACCGCGAAGATCCCGGCGATCCAGCCGAGCCGCCGGTCGGCGAACCAGAGTGCGGTGGCGGCGGCGAAGGCGATCACGGTGTGGTTGCTGGGGAAGGACCAGTCACCGGCGCCGGGGCAGGTCTCCAGCGAGACGCTGCCGGGGATCTGGGCGCACGGCCGGACTTCTTCGACCATGCCCTTGAGCACCGAGTTGACGCCGTACGCGACGACCACGATCACCGGCGAGGCGAGCACCTTGGCCATCACGGCCGAGTCGGCGCCGCGCGCCCGCCACCAGGCGTAGAGCATGAAGACCGCGAACAGGCCGAGGCCGAGCGCCGACCAGACCTTGATCAGCTCGTCCAGCCAGTGCGGGGCGGCCTGCGCCCACCCGTTCACCCGGGTGTAGAGGCTGCCGTCGATGCCGCTGCCGTCGTAAACGGCGAGAGCCCGGGAGGACGTCACTTGTCACCTCCGTGACGGTGCGCCTTACGGGCGCGGAACAGTTCGAGAACAATGGGGAGCACGGAGACAACTACTACCAGACCGATGATCGGGAGCAGATATCTGTCGATGCTGGGGATCGACGATCCAAGCCCGTACCCGGCGAGCACGACGCCGACCGTCCAGACGGCGCCGCCGGTCACCTGCCAGAAGGTGAACGAGCGGACCGGCACCTCGAGCACGCCGCAGAGCGGGTTCAGCACCGTTCGGACCACCGGGATGAAGCGGGCGAGCACGATCGCCTTGCCGTGGCCGTACTTGCCCAGCAGTTCCTCGGCCCGCTCGACGCCCTGCAGCAGGCTCTTGCGCTCGGTGCGGCGCAGCAGCGCACGGCCGCCGCGCTTGCCGATCAGGTAGCCGACCTGGGCGCCGGCCAGCGCGCCGACCAGGGCGGCGGGCAGCACCTGGTAGAGCTCCAGCTGCGGCCCCTTGGTGGCGCCGGGCACGCACAGCAGGCCGGCGGTGAACAGCAGCGAGTCTCCGGGCAGGAAGAAGCCCACCAGCAGGCCGGTCTCGGCGAAGAGCACGACGGCGATGCCGAGTGCGCCGAAGGCGGCGAGCAGCGAGGACGCGTCCAGCGGGTTCACCGCGAGGTGAGCGGCCGGATCGGCGAGGAACTGAAGCAAGGCTGGCGGACCTCCCGTACGTTGGGGGGCGGTTCACAGCGGAACCCGCCCCGACCGTCTACAGTGACGTAGACGGTCTACATGACTGTAGACGAAACTTGGAGGAAGCGCCGCCATGTCCGACGTACCGTCCGCCCGCCGGCCCGCCGGGGAGCTGGAGGCCGAGGTGCTGGCCGCGCTCTGGTCGGCCCGGCAGCCGATGACCCCGCAGGACGTCCAGTCGGCCCTCGGCGGGGACCTCGCCCGCACCACCATCGCCACGATCCTCGCCCGCCTCCACGACAAGGGCACCGTGGAGCGCACCCGGGCCGGCCGCGCCTACGCCTACACCCCGACCGTCCAGGACACCGCGGGCCTCGCCGCCCGCCGGATGCACACCGAGCTCGGCCGCGAGGCCGACCGCTCCACCGTGCTCGCCCGCTTCGTCTCCGACCTCTCCGCCGAGGACGAGCAGCTGCTGCGCGACCTGCTCGGCGACGGCGCCCCGGGCCTCGACTCCACCCCGGGCATCGCCCCCGCCCCCGGCCACCGCGCCACCGGCCACGGCACCCCCGGGGCGGCCGGATCGTGATGATCGCCGTCTGGGCCCCGCTGCTGCTGCCGTTCCTGGCCGCCCCGCTGGCCCGCCGCCTCGCCGACGCGCTGCCGCCCCGGGCCGCCGCCTGGATGCTCGCCGGGACGTCCGCCGTGCTGGCCGGCGGCACCCTCTGCTCGCTCGGCCTGCTCGCCACCGCCGGGCTGCTCCAGCTCCCGCCGGTCGCCGCGATCGGCCACCTGTCGCTGCCCTGGCTCACCGCCGCCGCACCCGACGCGCCGGTGGCGGCCGCCGCCGCCGGTCTGGTGCTCGCCGCGCTGACCGCCCGGGCCGTCCGCACCGCCCGCCGCCACCGGCTGGAACTGCGCGAGGCCCGGGCCGCCCTCCCGGCCTGCGCCGCGCCGGCCTGCCCCACGCCGGCCGAGGGCCGGCATCCGGACGCACGCCCCGGGCACGTCACCAGGCGCCGGGCACGCACCCCGCAGGCCGTCCTGGCCGGCGCCCGCGCCCTGCTCCAGCCGGGCGAGCACCCGCTCGCCGTCCTCGACGACGAGCGCGCCGACGCCTTCGCCCTGCCGGGGCGCCTGCCCCTGCCCGGCCGGCCCGGCGAGCCCGGCCGGATCGTGGTCACCGCCGGCATGCTGCGCATCCTCAGCGGGCCCGAGCGGGCCGCCCTGCTCGCCCACGAGCGCGCCCACCTGACCGCCCGCCACCACGTCTTCCTCGCCCTCGCCGAGCACGCCGCCGACCTCCACCCGGCGCTGCGGCCGCTGCGCGCGCCCCTCGGGTACCACCTGGAGCGCTGGGCCGACGAGGTGGCGGCGGCCCGGGTCGGCGACCGCGCCGTGACCGCCCGCGCGGTCGGCCGGGCCGCCCTGGCCGCCAGCCGCTCCCCCTGGCCGGCCCGGCCCCGGCTCGTCCCCGCCGCCCACTCCGGGCCGGTCCCGCGCCGGGTCGCCGCCCTGCTCCAGCCCCGCCCGGCGGCCACCACCGGCACCCGCCTGCGCGCGGTCGCGATCGCGCTGGCCGCCTGCCTGGCGCTGAGCACCGCCGCCTCCCTGGAGGCCACCGCCGACCTGCACCACACCGTCGAGGCGGCCCAGCGCGGCACCGGCGCGGAACGCTGACCGCGGCACGATCCACCGAGCCCACACCAGGTCCGCACCAGGCCCGCGCAAGGCCCACGCAAGGCCCTCGTCGGGCCCCGCACCAGGCCCCCGCCAGTCATCACACCTCGGCATGTCCACGGTCATACCGTCCGGTATGCCGAGTTGGCAGACCCCGTCCCCAGACACTCACCGCCCCCGTACGCTTTCGTCAGCGCGTCGACCCCGGCGCGGCCTCGAACGGCGGCGAGGAGCAACGCGAGTGCGGCAGACCGGACGGCAGTCCCGACGACCAGAACGCCGCGCCACGCCGAGCACGGCCGAGCTGGCCAGGATCCACGACCGCACCCTCGCCGAAGCCGCCGCCCGCGAACTCGCCCAGCCCCCCTACCCCGACCCCGGCTCCCCCGGCCTGCTCGAACCCCGCCCCGAGATCGGCGACTCCTGGGCCCGGCTGCGCCGCCTCGGGCTCGACCCCGACGCCGGTGCCGCCACCGTCCACCTCGGCCCCGCCGAGATCGAGCAGCGCCGCCGCACCAGTGGCCTGGACGCGGTCCTGCCGGTGCTGCGCGACACCCTGCTCCAGCCGGTCGGCCAGAGCCCGCTGCTCCTCGCCATCGCCGACGCCGACGGCCACGTGCTCTGGCAGGAGGGCGAGCGCGCCCTGCGCCGCAGCGCCGACCGGATCGGCTTCCTCACCGGCGCCCGCTGGATCGAGGAGAGCGTCGGCACCAACGGCATCGCCGTCGCACTGCGCGCCCAGCGCCCGATGCACGTCCACTCCGCCGAGCACTACCTGCGCAGCCACCACTCCTGGACCTGTGTGGCCGCCCCCGTGCACGACCCGGGCACCGGGCGGCTGGTCGGCGCGATCAACCTCAGCGGCCCGGCCCGCAACGTCCGCCCGTACCTGCTGCAGCTCACCGCCACCGCCGCCCGGCTCGCCGAGACCGAGCTGCGCGCCCACCGGCTGGAGGCGCTGCACCAACTGCGCACCCTGGCCGCGCCCATGCTCGCCCGGGTGGCCGGTCCGGCCCTGGTGGTGGACTCCGCCGGGTGGATCGCCGCCGCGGCCGGGCTGCCGCCGCCCGGCCGGCTGCGGGTGCCGGTCGGCGGCTGGGGAACCGCCGCCGTGCACTGGGTGCCGGGCCTCGGCGAGTGCGCCCTGGAACCGCTCGCGGACGGCTGGCTGGTGCGCCCCGTCCGGCCGCCCGGGGCGGACGGCTCCGGCACGGTGACGGCCGAACAGGCCGAGCAGGCCGAGGGCGCCCGGCTCCGGCTCGACCTGCGCCGCCAGGACCGCCCGGAGCTGACCGTCCGGGGCACGGCCGGCAGCTGGTCGCACCCGCTCAGCCCGCGCCACGCCGAACTGCTGCTCCTGCTCGCCACCGGACGCGAGGGCAGCACGGCCGCGCAGCTCGCGGAGGCGCTGTTCGGCGACCCGGGCCGGACGGTGACGGTCCGCGCCGAGCTGTCCCGGCTGCGCCGCTACCTGGGCGGCCTGCTGGCCCACCGGCCGTACCGCATCGCCGAGTCGGTGCTGGTCACGGTGGACGGGCCGGACGACCCGTACGACCTGCTGCCGGCCTCCTCGGCCCCGGCCGTCCGGCGGCTGCGGACCGGGCTGGCCACGGGGACGGTCCGGCTGCCGGGTACGGTGCCCGTCCCGCCGCCGCGCGGGCCCGCCGGTGCCCCGACCGGGCCTCAGCCGCCGGCGAGCAGCGCGGCCAGCTGGGCGTCGGTCGGGCCGCAGGCGCGCTCCACCTCGGCGGAGACCAGCGCGTAGGTACGGTCCAGCCACGCCTGCACCCGGGGCTTGGAGGCCTCCAGCAGGGCGCTGCCGTGCGGTGATTCGAGCGCCAGGTGCAGCGTCGAGCCGTGGCACGGGCAGTACGCCGGCCACAGCTTGACGTCGCCCTGGCCGCTCAGCGTCTGGAGACCGTCGCTCAGCAGCTCGCGCGAGAACACCCAGTCGGCCTCGTCGGGCCGCCCCAGATGGAAGGTCAGCAGCACCTCGTACGGGCGCGCGGCCTCGAACCGGAACCGGGTGCGCACCTCGCCGACCACCTCCTCGCCCAGCGAGATCCGCAGCATCAGCACCTCCTCCACCGCCGCCGGAGCGGCGGTGGAGCCGTCCCCATCGCCGCCCGTGGGGGTGGCGGCGAGGGGTGCACTGGAGGCTGCGGACAGCGGGTCGGGCGGCATGACGGTCTCTCCGGGACGGCGTGGGATGACCTCAGCCTGAGCCACTTCCGGCCGGGCGGGCAAGGGTTGCAAGGAGGTTGCATTAATCCCCGCCGGGCGGCCCGTCCGCCGTCACCGACTTATCAGACGGATCGTCAACTTCCTTCCTTCGAACGGGTGTCCACGAAATGGATCAAAACCGTCCAGGCCGCGACGAGCCGCTGGTACGCTCTCCCCCTCCCGGCGCGGGCCCCACCCGGACCCCGGCCGACCGACCCCGGGCGGCCGATGCCGGCCCGGTGGCAGCGCATGGGAGAATACCGCGACCGCGACGGCGACTTCGGGGAGGGAGGGGTCCGGTGGCTGCGCGCGAGGACACTGCGCGGGACGTTCGGCACGAACCCGAACGGCACGGCCGGCACGGGCGGCCGCGCCCGTTCGGCGGCCGGTTCCGGCTGCCCACCCTGCGCTTCTCCGGTGCCGCGATGGCGATGTCCACCGTCGTCGGCATCAGCATCGCCACCACCCTCCTGCTCAACGAGCAGCAGGGCGTGGGCCGGCGGGCCGGGGTCGCGCGCGTCGGCTCCACCCCGCCGCCCACCCCCGCCGCGGGCGACCAGGCCGAGGCCGCCGCCGACCGGGCCCCGACCGCGCCGAACCCCACCGCACCGAACCCCACCGACCTCCCGGCCACCGGCCGGCCGCCCGCACCGAGCCCCTCGGCGCACCGCCCGGGGGCGGCGGAGGACACGGCCGCCGCAGCCGCCTCGCCCAGCGCCTCTCCCCGCGCGCCCGGCACCCGGTCGGCGCTCCCGGAGCCCACCGGCGGACAGGCCGCGGCCGAACCCCTGGCCGACCACGGCCCCGGCACCCGGACGGCCGGCACCGGTGAGCCCGCCGCAGTGGCCGACGCCGCCGCGCCCTCGCCGTCGGCCCAGCCCGTCGCGCCCGCCGCCGAGCAGCCGGCCGACCCCTCCTCGCCCTCCCCCTCGCCGACCACGCCGCACGCGCCCGGGCCCCGCCCGGCCGTCCCGGCACAGCCCGCACCGCCGCCGCCCGGCGCGGCCGTCCCGGGCACCGGCGCCCCGACCGCCGGCACCCCCGACCCGGACGCCGACCCGGACGCCGGCCAGGCCCTGACCGGCGTCGCCACGGTCACACCGCTCGGCCGGGACGGCCTCCGGCACCAGCTCGACCTCACCGCCGCCGAGCCGCTCACCGCATTTCAGGCCGAATTCCGCCTCGTCCCGGGCGAGTTGGCCCCCGGCAGCGGCGCCGCCTGGACCGACCTGCCCGGCGCGGTCGTCACCGCCCAGCAGGAGCGCGGCACCCTGGTCTACCGCTTCACCACCCCGGCCGGCATCGACGTCCCGCCCGGCCACTACGCCTTCGGCGTGCGCGGCACCCGCCCCGCCGCCGCCCCCTCGGGGCCCACCGGCCCGTCCGGCCCGTCCCTCCCGTCCGGCCCCTCGCTCCCGTCCGGTCGGCCCGCTTCGTCCGGCCCGGTCCGCAAGGCCGCCGCGGCGGAGAGCTGGAGCGCCGCCGCCTTCGGCATCGACCGGCCCCGGGCGGTCTCCGCTCTCGGCTCCTTCGGCCCGGTCGCACCGCAGCCGATCGCACCACAGCCGGTCACACCGCAGCCCGCCGTGCCCGAGGCACCCGGGCTCCCGCCGCGCCCCGGCGCACCGACGGCCTTCACCCCCCGCTGACCTCCGGCCGCGACGAGCCGCCACCTTGCCGCCTCGCTGCCTCGCCAGGGTCTGCCGCCCAACCCCGCCGCCCGGCCGTACCGTCCGTACCGTCCGTACCGTCCGACGATCCGACAGGTCACCGCCCCGGACGGGCTCATCCCGACGCGCCCGTTCGTTACTGTGGGCAGCACCCGGCCCGGCGGTCCCAGCGGCCCCGGCCGGCCGCCGTTCCGCATCCGAGGAGGAGTCCGTGTCCACCGTCCTGACCCAAGGCGGCAACGCCCCGCTGACCGCCGCGCGGGTGACTGTCGAGGTCACCGCGCCCAAGGCGCTGGACGTCTCCGGTCTGCTGCTGACCGACGCCGGAAAGGTGCGCTCGGACGACGACTTCGTCTTCTTCAACGCCCCGCACGGCCCCGGCGTCAGCCACCGCCCGGCCGCCGCCGGAGCGCCGGACGCGATCACCGTCGACACCCTGGCCGTCCCGGCCGGCATCACCAAGATCGTGGTGACCGCCAGCCCCGCCGACCAGTCCTCCACCTTCGCCGGAATGGAGCCGACCGCCACCGTCCGCGACGCCGACACCGGGCAGGCCCTGGTCACCTTCACCCCGCCGCAGCTGGGCCAGGAGACCGCACTCATCGTGGTCGAGGTCTACCAGCGCGGCGGCGCCTGGAAGGTGCGCGCGGTCGGCCAGGGCTACGCCAACGGCCTGGCGGGCATCGCCACCGACTTCGGCGTCTCCGTCGACGACTCCCCGGCCGCGGCCCCCGTCGCCCAGGCCCCGGCCCCGGTCCCCGCCACTCCTCCCGCGGCCCCGCCCGCCCCTCCGGCCGCTCCCCCGGCTACCCCCGTCGACCCGCGGATCGCCCTCGCGGCCACCCCGCCCGCGCCCCCCGCGCCCCCCGCGCCCCCGGTCGCCCCGCCGGCCCCGGCCGCCCCCGCCAAGGTCACCCTGGACAAGGGCCGGGTCAACCTGGTCAAGGGCAGTTCGGTCTCCCTGGTGAAGAACGGCCGTCCGTTCCTCTCCTCGGTCCGGATGGCGCTCGGCTGGGAGCCCGCCGGCCGCGGCCGCAGCGTCGACCTGGACGCCTCCTGCCTCGCCTTCGACGCCCAGCGCAAGAAGCTGGAGATGGCCTGGTTCATGAAGCTGACCGTCTTCAAGGGTGCGATCGCCCACTCCGGCGACAACCTCACCGGCGGCGGAGCCGGCGACGACGAGTCGATCACCGTCCACCTGGACGGCCTGCCGGCCGAGGTCACCGGCCTGGTCTTCGTCGTCAACTCCTTCTCCGGCCAGCGGTTCACCGAGGTCAAGAACGCCTACTGCCGCCTGCTGGACGCCCGGACGGAGGAGGAGCTGGTCCGCTTCGACCTCACCCACTCCGAGCCGCACACGGGCGTGGTGATGTGCAAGCTGGTCCGGCAGTCGTCCGGCGAGTGGGTGATGACCGCGCTCGGCGAGTACGTCGACGCCAAGACCGCCCGGGCGATGGTCGATCCGTCCGCCGCCCTGCTCTGAACCGTCGCGCCCCACCCCTCACCGACCCGCCCTGACGCCCAGGGCCGATCGGCCCAACGTCAATACCGCACACGCGAATTCACCCTCCTGAGGGATCAAGTCGTCCACCCACCGACTCGATTTACCTCTAGGGGGGTGAATCGCGCTCTCCCGCGCACTCGTTGAGGGAGAGACCGTGCCACGCTTCCTGTCCCGCCTCGCCGTCGCCGGCACCGCCGTCGCACTCACCGCCGGCCTGGTCACCCCGTCCGCCGCCCAGGCCGCCGCCCAGCCGACCAACCGCGTCCGGAGCCTCACCTGGGTCGCCCTCGGCGACTCCTACACCGCCGGCGTCATCGAGGCCACCGGCGCCGAGACCGAGCCCCGCGACGGCTGCGCCCGCACCACCCTGTCCTACCCCGAAGTGATCCGCGACGACCTCCGCGGCCTGGTCGACCTGCGCAACGTCAGCTGCGGCGGCGCCACGGTCAAGGACGTCTACCAGACCAAGGGGGCCCCGTCCGGCCGCCCGCTGCCGCCGTTCGGCGCCGACCCGGACGCCCCCTTCGCGCCGGTCCCGCCGCAGATCGACGCCGTCCCCCCGAGCGCCGGCCTGATCACCGTCGGGATCGGCGGCAACACCCTCGGCTTCGCCGAGATCCTCAAGAGCTGCATCGAACTCGGCGCGACGAACCTCGGCCGGGGCACGCCCTGCAAGGACAAGTTCGACGCGAGCCTGCCCGACCGCTTCAACCAACTGCGCGGCGACTTCGACCAGATGCTCGGCGCCCTGCACGCCAAGGCCCCGTCCGCGCGACTGCTGGCCGTCGGCTACCCCCACCTCGTCCCCGAGGACGCCACCCGCTGCACCTACGGCAACCTGGAGCAGTTCGCCACCTTCACCACCGGCGACCTCGCCTGGGCACGAACGGCCATCCTGGAGCCGCTCAACGCGACCATCGCCCAGCGGACCGCCGCCCGCGGCGACACCTTCGTCGACCTCTACCCCTCCACCGCCGGCCACAGCGTGTGCGACCAGGACCACTGGCTGGACGGCGTGCTGACCAGCATCATCCCGCTGCACTACGCCCTGGTGCACCCCAACGCCAAGGGCCAGGCCCACGCGGCCACCCTGGTCGAGGACGCCGTCCTGAACTGACCGGCCGCACCGCAGCCGGCCCCACCGCAGGCGCCCGCGCACCGAGGACCGGTCGAAAACCAGTGGCAGGCCCTTCCCCCCGCAGATCATGCTCAGCGGATGCTCATCCGCGAAGCCACCCCCGAGGACTGGCCTGCCGTCTGGCCCTTCTTCCACACCGTCATCGCCGCCGGCGAGACGTTCCCCTACCCCCTCGACCTGTCCTCCGACCTCGGCCGGGAGTGGTGGATGCTCGCCGCCCCCCATCGCACGGTGGTCGCGGTGGACGAGGCCGGCACGGTCGTCGGCACCGCCAACATGACCCGCAACCGCCCCGGCAACGGCGCGCACGTGGCCAGCGCCAGCTACCTGGTCGACCCGGCGCACCACGGCCGCGGCATCGGACGGGCCCTGGTCGAGTACACCCTCGACTGGGCCCGCGCCAACGGCTACCGCGCCATGCAGTTCAACGCCGTGGTCGCCAACAACCACCACGCCGTGAAGCTCTACCGGTCCCTCGGCTTCGACATCGTCGGCACCGTCCCCGAAGCCTTCCACCACCCCGTCGACGGCTACGTCGGCCTGCACGTCATGCACCGTGCGCTGTAGGGGAGTTCGCTACTCCTCGATCGCCCCGCCGACCCGCCGCAGGTGCTGCCGGAAGCTGTACGACGGGTCGGCGGCGCGGCGCTCCAGGTACTCGTCGAAGGCGGTCTGCCGGCGCAGCGTGTCGCCGGAGGCGATCCGCCCGGCCTGCGCGCGCTCGGTCCCGGCGATCGCGGCGGCCGTCTCCAGCACCTCCCCGGCCCGGTCGGCCGGGACGAACAGCACCCCGTCCGCGTCGCCGAACACCACGTCCCCGGCGCCCACCAGGTGCGGCCCGACCCGCGCCGTCACCAGCGCCTCCGGCTCCCGCCCGTCCAACCGCACCGGCCCCAGCGGCAGCGCGCCGTAGCTGAACACCGGCAGCCCGATCTCCACCAGTTCGGGGGTGTCCCGGTGCAGCCCCCACACCACGATCCCGGCGACCCCGGCGGCCCGCGCCTCCAGCACCGCGAGGTCCCCGATGCAGGCCTCGTCGGTCCGCCCGCCGTTGTCGATCACCAGCACGTCACCGTCCCGGGCCGCCCCGTACGCCTCCAGGAACACGTCCACGCTCCCGTAGTGCCGCACCGGCAGCACCCGCCCCGCGACCCGCCCCCCGGCCACCACCGCCGCCACCCCCACCGGCGCCGCCCTGAGCCCCACCCCCAACCGCACACACGCATCCGCCACCAACGGCGTCGACAACCCCGCGAACTCCTTCAGCATCCCCAACTCCTCCCACCAAAGCCCCAGTTCATCAGCATCGAGATCCTATGCCGGGCCTCAAACTCACACCATCGAGTGAAAACCAACCGTGCACGGCATAACTCCGTCGAGCACCGAATAGCGTGACGCATATCTGAAGGAGGGGCATCATGAGTGCTGTGGCGCATGAGCAACCGATCACGGACTCCCCATCGCAGGCCGACATCCTGCTGGAGAGCTTCCTGAGCCTGCACTCCCCCGAAGGCTTCCGAGCCGAGCTCATCGAGGGAGAGATCATCGTGGCACCACCGCCGGACGGCAACCACGAGGACTACATCGACCTGCTGATCGACCAGGTGAAAGCAAAGTCCCAGGTCCACATGCAGGCATCGGGCCATAAGGGCCTCCGCCTGGTGAGCGGCGGCCTCTGCCCGAAGAACCACGTCATCCCGGATACGACCTTCGCTCCAAGGGAACTTCGCCTCTTCCGCGACGCGCCGCCCTGGATGGAGCCCGACGGCGTCGCGATGGTCGCGGAGGTCACCTCCAGCAGGCCCGACCAGGACCGCATCGCCAAACGCCACTGCTACGCCCGCGCCGCGATCCCGCTGTACCTCCTGATCGACCGCGAGCGGGCCCAGGTCAGCCTCTTCAGCAATCCCCACCGCGACGAGTACACCGAGGTGCACCTGGCAGCCTTCGGCGAACCGCTCGCCCTCCCCGCCCCGTTCGAGTTCGAGTTGGACACCAAGGACTTCCTCTAGAAGTCCCGGGAACGCGACAAACGGCCCGCACCCCCCCTTGGGTTCAAGGGGTCGTCGCAACACCGCTTGGTTTCAGACGGTGAGTAGATCACGTAGACGCTCGGCTGGGGTATCCCAGCCGAGCGTCTTGC
>NZ_JBHVPH010000047.1:0-36972 GCF_042887425.1 Kitasatospora sp. NPDC057940 | reverse complement strand
CCCAAACACACCATCCCCAACCAACACACCAAAGCCACCCACAACGCCCTCACCAACCTCAACCACCAACTCACACACACCACCAGCACAAACAGCCGATAGCCACCCGCCACACCTCGTACCCGACCAGCAGCTCGCGGCTCGCGCACAGACCACCTGCTCACCGCCAACTCCCGTGAAGTCGACCGCGGGAGCTGGCGAACCGGGCCACCCGTCGAAACCGTCCCCCGTGACGGGCACGACCCGGGACCTGCCCTTCGGGGACCGCACACAGCCCTCCGCCCGCCGCTCCAACTGCTCCTGCCAGCCGTGCCCCCTCCGCGCACCGCCGGCCCCGCGCCAACAACGCCCGCCCCAGGCCTACCGGCTGTCACCCCGGCCCGGCACAATCACCCGTATGACGATCACCACGAGCGCGCCGCCCCCGCGCAGCACTCCGGTCGCCCTCGCCCGCAGTTTCCTGACGGGGGCCGTGATCGGGGGCTCGCTGGCCGCGCTCGTGGTCGGTGTGGTCGTCGAGAAGGTGCCCTTGTTCATCGGGGGTTTGGGACTGCCCGTCGTCTACGGCCTGTTGCTCCTCCTCGCCGGCGCGCCGAGGCGGGCCCGGGAGGCGGAGGTCGTGCCCCGGACGGCGCTCGCGGTGATCGAGAGTCGGCACGCCGTCGGGGGTGAGACGAGCGAGGTGCCGGTGCGGTTCGATCTCACCGTCGCACCGGACGACGGGCCGGCCTTCCGCGTCGGGATCACTCAGGACATCAATCTGGTCGACCTCCCCGACTACCGGCCGCGCGGCGTCCTGGTGGTGAAGTATCCGCAGGACAGGCCTTGGCAGGTGAGGATCGTGAAGCGGCCGATCCCGGAGTGGGAGGAGCGGGCGGCCGGCGCTCAGCTGGATTCGGCTCCCGAGTCGACCAGGGTGACCGAGCCTTCCGAGGGCCGTTCGACCGGCTTCGTCGGGCTCTTCGGCCTGTTGCTCGCCGCGGCTGCCGTGGTCTTCCTGTTCCACGTGGACCTGTTCGAGCAGCAGGACTCCGCCTCTCCGGCACCGACGGTCACTTCGACGTGGTCGACCACGGTGGTGTCGTCCGGGACCGGCACGGTCTCCCTAGGGCCGGACCAGTCGTTCCTCGACGACGGCGAACTGCGCAAGGCCATCAACTCCCTTACCGAGGGGAAGGATCCGCGCCAGGCGATCACCGTCTTCGCTCAGGAGCGCGTGCTGTCGGTCGTGTTCTCCCCGAGCGGCACGAAGGCCCCCCAGTTCGATCCGCTGTCCCTGCCCTACGAGCGGTTCCCGGCCCTGGTCAAGGAGGCCGAAACCACGCTCGGTGTCCACTCCCCGACGTCCTGGCAGATCACCGCCGACCACCTCGCCGGCTCCCTCACGGTCAGGGTCGGCGTGACCGGGCCCGAGGGCAGTGCCTCGCTGGAGGCGAACGGTGAGGGCCAGGTGGTGCGACGCACCCCGGCACGCTGATCACCCGCGCTTCACCCGCGCTCAACGCGCTTCGACATCAAGACTGCTTTCCACCGGCGGACTTGGGCCAGCCGCTGCGACTCCCCCACCGGCCCGGACGTGGTAGATCTCGCGCACAAAGGATTGCCACGGCAACGAAGAAACCCCGGCGGACCGTACCCGGAGGGACAGGAGGAGGACGCATGGGCTGGCACGACTATCTGGTGCTCTGGTGCGGGGTGCTCGGCACCTTGGCGCTGCTCGGGTACGGGCGGTCGCTGGCGGGGGTGACCCGGGCCCAGCGGACGGTCCGGGTGACGGGGCGGATCCAGCGGGTGCAGGAGCCGCGGCACAGAGGTTCCGAGGCGGACGGCATAGCGATCGTCGTCACCTTCCAGGACCCCTCCACCGGGCAGCAGTTCACCGTGACGAACGACGGTGACTGCGGCGACAGGATCAACACGGCCTGGACGGGCCGGGAGATCGGGATCCGCTATCCGCCCGGAAGACCGGACGCCTTCCGGTTCACCGACGACCTCCGGGCCGGCCGCTACGGGCTCGGCTGGCCGAACTTCGCGGTGTTCCTGATCTACGTCGGGCTGGTGGTCGTCGCCGCGAGCGACTGGGGCTGGCCGTGGGCCCTGATCGGTGTCGGCGCGCCGTGGAGCGTGTTCCTCGCGTGCTCCCTGCCCCAGGATGTCCGCCGGGCGCGGAGCCGGTTCGACACCCTGGCCGCGATGGTTCCGGTGCCGGGCCGTGTGGTCGCCGTCGTGAGGAGCGTCCGCACCGACGAGGACGGCTACACGTCCACCAGCCAGACACCGGTGGTCGCCTTCACCACCCACGAGGGCACGGCCGTCACCGCCTACTGCTTCTCAGGCCTGCCGGACCCCACCAACTCGTACGGCCGGGACATCACGATCCACTACTCCCCCGCCGACCCGGCCGACTTCACCCCGGACCTCGCGGCCGCACAACGGTCCTGGCGGAGCGGAGTCACCAGCGGCATCGTGGGCGTTCTCGTCACGGCGTCGGCGGCAGTCGCGGGAGCGGTCCTGCTCTGACGCCCGACGGCCGTGGCACCGATCGGCCCGCGAACCGTCCTCAGTCACGGGGCCGGTCCCAGAGCCGTCGTCGGCCTGCGGCATCCTGGCCCGATGAATGAGCCGAGGGCCCAGTGGGTCAACACGACACATGACTGGTCGAGCGCCGTCGATGCGGATCATCTGGCGCGCATCAGGCGGAGCCCGGCGGAGTTCGCTCCGGGCGGATCGTGGCACCTCGTCCTGGAAGTCCTCGCCTATGCGGCCGACGAAGCGTCAGGCAACGGCGGCGGGCGCTGCGTCCTCGTTCTCCACGCCGACGGCTCGCTGTCCGTCAGGGACGACGGGCGGGGCACCGACACCCGGGTGGACGAGCGGGGCCGCAGCGTGAAGAAGCCGGTCATGGCGACGAAGGACCTCCGGTTCTTCGACTTCCCGCAGGCCGAGGTGCTGCCCGACGGTCATCCCCGGCGCGGCATGTCCGTCGTGGCGGCGCTCAGCGACTGGCTCGTCCACACCAACCGCCGTCTCAACGGGGCCTGGACCCAGCGCTACGAACTCGGCGTCCCCGTCACCGGCCTGGAACCCGTCGAGGTGGACGGCACGACCGGGACAGTGGTCCACTTCAAGCCGGGCGCACCGGTGAGCTCGCTCACCGGCCCGACGCTCACCGGCCCGACGGCGGACGACTTGGCACGCCTGGCCGCAACCTGGCCGCAGTTGGAGATCCAGCTCGACGACCGGCGTGAGCCACACTGACATCCGAGACGTCCGAGATACTCGACCGGCAGCCGTCCGGGCTCCCGCGTCTCAGGTCAGGCTCGCGGCCTGTTCCCCTGCCTTCCGGGGCGTCCTCGCGCGACGCGGGAGCAGCAGCGGGGTGGCGAGGAGGAGGACTCCGGCGGCGGCGATCGCGGTGCGGGGGCTGGTGGTGGCGGCCAGCAGACCCCACAGGGCGGTGAGGGCCGCGATGGCGGCACTGCTGCTGATCGACCATGCGGCGAGGGTGCGGGAGAGCTTGTCGGGGTCGATCTGTTCGAGCCGGTGGGTGGCCAGCAGCGGATTGAACAGGCCGCAGCAGGTGACCAGCCCGAGCTGGACGGTGACGATGAGGACGATCCCGGGGGCGCCGGGCTGGACGAACGCCAGCCCGATGGGCCAGCACGCGCGCAGCACTCCGGCGGTGAGCAGCGTCCGGTGCTGTCCGAAGCGCGTCGCGAGCGGGCGGGCGAGGCGTGAGCCGAGCAGACCGCCGACGCAGGGGGAGGCGAACACGAGGCCGTACTGCCAGGGTGCGTAGCCGAGCCGGCCGAGGAGGAGTACGGCCATCAGCGGTTCGGCGGCCATGATCAGGCCGTTGACCACGATCGCGTTGAGGAACAGCGGTCGCAGTGTGGGGTGGGCGAGGATGTGGCGCCACCCTTCGAGCAGGTCCCCGGCGCGCAGCCGCGGTGCGCCGGTCGGCGCGGGGTGCGGTTCGGTGCCGCCGATGGCGCGGATGCCGAGGGCCGAGAGCAGGTAGCTGAGGGCGTCGGCGACCACGGTCACCACCGGGCCGAACAGTCCGATGGCGGCCCCGCCGAGCGGTGGCCCGACGGTGGTGGCGGTCCACGTCGTCGATTCGAACCGGCTGTTCGCGACGAGCAGGTCCTGGGTCGGCACGAGCGTCTTGAGGTACGCGCCGCTGGCGGCCTTGAAGGCGATGTCGGCCGCGGCGGTGACGACGGAGACGACGAGGAGTTGGGCGAAGCTGAGCCGGCCGAGCGCGAACGCGGCGGGGACGCTCAGCAGCACCGCGAACCGGATCAGGTCCATCGCCATCATGACCGGTCGTTTGCGCCGGAACTCCATCCACGGACCGAGCGGAACGGCGACCAGGGCCCCCACCGCCCGCCCCGCGGCGGACAGCAGCGCCACCTGGGTCGGTCCGGAGTGCAGCACGACGATCGCGAGGAGGGGGAACGCACCGAATCCGAGCCCCGAGCCGTAGGAGCTGACCGCGAACGCCGCCCACAGCCATCCGAACCGTCGCCCCAGTGCCCGCCGCCCGTTCATGCCCGTACGCCTTCCGCCGATCCGAACAACCACCCGCTGACCACCGGCATCAAAGCGGATGGCGAATGGCGGGATCAAACAACCGATCCGCCGGGAAGGCACAACCATCCGTTGTGTGGACACGATGGGCCGGCGCGGATCTCGACGCTGTGCGGGTGAACGGCGGCGGCTTCGACCAGCTGCCCTCGTGGGAGCGTGCCGGAGGCACCGGCACGACGAGTGCACGGTGCCTCCGGGCCGGGCGGGTGGGGTCAGGCGCGCATCAGGGCCCAGGCGCCGAGGCCGCTGCACCCGCCGGCGCTGTACGTGGTGGCGCGGAAGCCGGCCGGGATGGGCGAGCCCGGGCAGGTCCACAGGCCGACGCGCGCGAGGTTGTGCCGCCAGGACCCGACGCCGTTGCAGCCGTTGCGGATGTAGTCGGTGATGACGTAGCCGCTGACGACCGGCGATCCGCCGCAGGTCCAGATCCCGTCCTTGGGGAGGTTGTGCCGCCAGGAGCCGATGCCGTTGCAGCCGGTCTGGATGTGGTCGGTGATGACGTACCCGGGGATGATCGGCGAGCCCGAACAGGTCCAGATCCCGTCCTTGACCGGTTCCTGGTACCAGGAACCGGAGCCGTTGCAGCCGGTCCGGTCGTAGATGGTGATGACCCATCCGGACTGGACGGGCGCGCCGGAGCAGGCCCACTTGCCGGGGCCGCCCCAGCCGGCCGGCTGGGCCGCCGCACTCGACGTCCCGGCGGCGGTGCCCGCGAGGACGAAGGCCGCGATCAGCGCGAGGGCGCCCAGGGTGGCGCCGATTCCCCTGCGGACGACGGCAGTTGTCAGGTGCTTCCACAAGTGGCGGTCAGACATGGTCAATTCACTCCAGTCCTAGCGGCGGGCAGCACGATGCGGCCCGTTGACGGGGGAACCCGGGATGGAACGGCCACACCCTACGGGGAGGAAGTGTGCACAAAATGTGCCGATCACACGAACAGGCAATCTTGGCCCAAAGTCGCCCTTCGCACGGGAGCCCGTCCGGTCGGGGCGGTGGAAGCTGCGGTGTGGCAACCCTGCGGGGAGGGCCGCGCGGTCGATGCCGAAAGCGTCTGCGCCTGGCACCCGCAGGTCAGTCGGAGCAGAATCACGTCCATGTTCACGACCAATCGCCTGACGATACGCCAGTGGCAGCCCGAGGACCGCGAGCGGGCACTCGACATCTACTCCCGCTGGGAGGTGACGCAGTGGCTGGGCCGCGATCCCCGCACCCTGGAAAACCTCACTGACGCCGAGGCGGCGATCGAACGCTTCCGCTCCCGCTCGGCCGACCCGCGCTTCGGCACCTGGGCGGCGGAACGGAAGGACACCGGCGTGGTCGCCGGCTCCGTCCTGCTCATCCCGATCCCGGACGGCGACGGAGAGGTCGAGGTCGGCTGGCACCTCCACCCGGACAGCTGGGGTCAGGGCTACGCCACCGAGGCCGCGCAGGGCGCCGTGGCCAAGGGATTCGCGGACGGCCTGGCCGAGATCCACGCGGTGGTCCGGCCGGACAACCGGCCGTCGCTGGCCGTCTGCCACCGGCTCGGCATGACCGCGCTGGGCCGCACCACCCGCTGGTACGGCATGGAGTTGGAGGAGTTCCGACTCACCCCCTGACGGGGGGTCCGGGCGAGGACAGCCCGTTCGGCTCGCCCGTCGCCCGGGCGGGCCGGTCCGCCGGAGCCCGGCGCCGATCCGGTGACGGGTGGTCAGGTGAGGTCAGTCCCGGGGATCGTCCCGTTCCCGTGTCACTATCTGAGCGTATTCAGCCCGGATAGGCCGGTTCGCCCCCTTGAGGAGGACTTCGCATGCGTCGTCGCACGACCCGCCCCGTCTTGACCGCAGCCGTCGCGCTGGCCCTCGTGCCGCTCGCCGGCTGCACCGGTGTGGGCAGCGACGCTGCCGCTCCGGCGGTCGCCGCACCTCCCCCGCCGGAGCAGGCGTTCGGCCCGAACTGCGCCGCGCTGCCGGCCGACGGCCCCGGGAGCCTGGCCTCGATGGGCGGCATCCCGGTGCTGTCCGCGATCGACCAGACCAAGGACCTTAGCGCGATGTCCTCGCTGATCAAGACGGCCAAGGCCAAGGACGTCTTCGACTCGATGGACAACGTCACCGTCTTCGCCCCGAACGACGCGGCCTTCGCCAAACTGCCGGAGGACCAGAAGAAGGCCCTGGGCGCCCAGCCCGGCGCGAGCGACCTGCTGCGCCGCCTGATCGTGGTCCGGGACCTGCGCAAGGCCGATCTGGCGGACAAGTCCTACACCTCGCTGCAGGGTGCGGTGATCAAGGCGACCGGCAGCGGGGACGACTACCGGATCGGCGGTGCGCAGGTGGTCTGCGGCAGCATCCGGACGGCGAACGCGCGGCTGGCGGTGTTGGACCAGGTACCGGCGTTCGGCTGAACGAGCTGAGCGCACTGAGCGAACCGGGACGTCGACATACGGGTCACGGCGGGTGCTCCCCACCCCGACCCGTCGTCCCGGGCGGGTTCCCGACCAAGGTCCTCCGGGGCAGGAACAGCAACTCCGTCGCCGCCCGCAAGACCCGGCCGAGGCATCCCAATAGGCCAATAGCAGGGATTCTCACGTAATGATCAGATGACACGGTCGTGAGTGGCCGCTGCCCACTGTGACCTCGGTTATTCCTGGTCGCGCACGCGTGCTGACGCGTGATCGCGAGAGGAGGCGCCGGTGCGTCCGGTGCGGTCGTTGGTCGACGGTCCAGTGTCCATGCTGCTGCGTGGCGTCCTCGCCCTGCTGTGCCTGGTGCCGCAAGGAGGGTTCGCCCTCGCCGCCTCCGTGCACCCGCAACACACCGCCCCGCGCCTCGTCGAACGGAACCGCGCCCAGGCCTCCTGCACACCCTCCGGCACCAACACCAACTGCGTCCGCTTCACCTACAGCGGTGGTGACCAGACCTTCACCGTGCCGGCCGGGGTGAGCAGCGTCCACGCCCGCGTCTTCGGCGCCGGCGGCGCCGGCTCCCCCCGCCCCTACTACACCGGCCAGTACGGAGGCGGTGGCGGCGGCTACACCACCGGCACCCTCGCCGTGACGCCCGGCCAGCGGCTCACCGTCACCTCCGGGCAGGGCGGCGTGCTGAACAGCACCAGCTCGACGTACGGCGGCGGCGGCGCCGGCGGCCAGGGTTTCACGGACGCCTCCGGCGCCAGCGCGACGGGCGGCAGCGGCGGCGGGCTGAGCGCCGTGTGGAACGGCGCCTACGGGACCACTCCGCTGCTCATCGCCGGTGGTGGCGGCGGCTCCTCGCCCGGCGCCGACGCGACCACCCCGGCGGCCGGTGGCGGCGGCGGCACCAACGGCGGCCAGGACAACCAGCCCGCCGCCTCCGGCCGGGGCGGTACCCAGACCGCGGGCGGCCCAGCGGCCACCCAGACAGCCTGTGCGGCCGCCACCGCCGGCAGCCAGTACCAGGGCGGCCGCGGCGCCAGCAACAGTGGCTACGAAGGCGGTGGCGGCGGCGGTGGCGGTTACTACGGCGGTGGCGGCGGCGCCTGCCAGCGCTCCGGCACCCTGGACGCCAACGGCATGGGTGGCGGCGGCTCCGGCTACAACCGGGGCACCGGCGTCACCAACACCCAGACCTCCAACGGCACCAACAGCGCCGGCAACGGCCAGGGCGGCACCTCGGGCGGCCGCACCGACGCCCAGTACGTGCGCGGCATCGGCGACGGCGGCGGCTACTCCAACGGCGGCAACGGCGAGGTCGTCATCGAGTGGCAGACCACGGTCGGCCTGTCCATCACCAAGACCGCCGACAAGGCCGGCTACGTCCCCGGCCAGCCGCTGACCTACACCATCACCGTCCGCAACGCCGGCCCCGCTCCCGCCGTCGACGCGGCCGTCCGCGACGCCCTGCCGTCCGCGCTCTCGGGCTTCACCTGGACCTGCGCGGCCGCCACCGCGAACAGCGCCTGCGGCACGTCGAGCGGCTCGGGCAGCCTCGACACCACGGCCACCATCGCGGCCAACGACAGCGTCACCTACACCGTCACCGGCACCGTCCCGTCCTCGACCACCGGGACGCTCAGCAACACCGCCACGGTCACCCGCCCCGCGGCGAGCACCGACCCCAACTGCGGCCCGACCTGCTCCACCACCCTCGACACCCCGTCGCGGCCGACCACCGGTCTGTCCGTCACCAAGACCCCGGACAAGAACCCGTACATCCCCGGCCAGCCGCTCACCTACACGATCGTGGTGAAGAACAGCGGCCCCTCCGACGCCACCGGAGTGGGCGTCAGGGACACGCTGCCCGCCTCCATCCAGAACTTCACCTGGACCTGCGCGGCCGCCAGTGGCAGCAGCTGCGGCAGCACCGCGTCGGGCACCGGGAACATCAACACCACCGTCGACATCGCGGCCGGCGGCCAGGTCACCTACACGCTCACCGGCACCGTCCCGGCCGACGCCACCGGTT
The DNA here is from genome assembly GCF_042887425.1 of Kitasatospora sp. NPDC057940. Taxonomy (NCBI): domain Bacteria; kingdom Bacillati; phylum Actinomycetota; class Actinomycetes; order Kitasatosporales; family Streptomycetaceae; genus Kitasatospora; species Kitasatospora sp. NPDC057940. The sequence goes on along the minus strand of NZ_JBHVPH010000047.1, from coordinate 27,958 downwards.
CGCTCGACAACCGCGCCACCGTCACCCCGCCGGGCGGCGGCACCGACCCGGGCTGCACCCCGAACTGCACCAGCACCGCGAACCCGATCCCGCCGGGCGGACAGGCCACCCTGGGCATCTCCAAGGTCCTGCTCACCAACCCGGTGGTGCCCGGGCAGCAGATCCAGTGGCGGGTGACGGTGACCAACAGCGGGCCGTCGCGGGCGCGGAACGTGGTGGTCAGCGACACCGTGCCCAGCGGAGTGACCGGCGCTTCCATGAAGGCCGACACCGGCGGCGCCAACTGCCCCATCACCAACGGAACAGCAACCTGCCCGGCCGTCGAGATCCCCGTCGGCGGCTCACTGTCCTGGACGCTCACCGGCACGCTGTCGCCCGACGCCACCACCACACCCACCAACACCGCCACGGTCACCGGCGGACCCGACCCGGCGACCCCGACGCGGACGGCGGTGGCCTCACCGACCGCCGCTCCGTCGCCGCAGGCGAACCTGACAGTGTCGAAGGCGCTGCTGACGAGCCCGGTGGTGCCCGGGCAGCAGGTGCAGTGGCAGGTGACGGTGACCAACAACGGGCCCTCGCGCGCCCGGAACGTGATCGTCAGCGACACCGTGCCCAGCGGGGTGAGCGGCGCTTCCATGACCGCCGACACCGGCGGCGCCAACTGCCCCATCACCAACGGAACAGCAACCTGCCCCGCCGTCGAAATCCCCGTCGGCGGCTCACTCACCTGGACACTCACCGGCACCCTCGACGCCAACGTGACCACCACACCCACCAACACGGCCATCGTCACCGGCGGACCCGACCCCGCGACCCCGACCCACACCGCCGTCGCGACCCCGTCAGGCTCGCCGTCGCCGCAGGCGAACCTGAATGTCTCCAAGGTGCTGGTGACCAACCCGGTCGTCCCCGGACAGCAGATCCAGTGGCAGATCAGCGTCACCAACAACGGCCCCAGCGAAGCCCGCAACATCATCGTCACCGACCAAGTGCCAACCGGCGTAACCAACGCCAACATGGCAGCCGCAGACGGCACAACGTGCCCCATCACCAACGGCACCGCCACCTGTCCGGGGGTGAACATCCCCGTCGGTCAAACACTCACCTGGACACTGACCGGAACTCTCGGCACCGATGCCACGGCGACACCGTCCAACACCACGATCGTGACCGGCGGCCCCGACCCCACCACACCCACGCACACCGCCGTCGCATCTCCAACCAACTCGCCGTCGCCGCAAGCGAACCTGACCGTCTCGAAGGCGCTCGTCACCAACCCGGTCGTCCCCGGACAGCAGATCCAGTGGCAGATCAGCGTCACCAACAACGGCCCCAGCGAAGCCCGCAACGTCATCGTCACCGACCAGGTACCGACCGGCGTAACCAACGCCAACATGGCATCCGCAGACGGCACGACCTGCCCGATCACCAACGGCGCGGCGACCTGTCCGGCCGTCCAGATCCCCGTCGGCCAAACACGCATCTGGACACTGACAGGCACCCTCGACGCCAACGCGACGAGCACTCCCACCAACACCGCCACCGTCACCGGCGGCCCCGACCCGGCGACGCCCACCCACACCGCCGTCGCCTCACCGACCACCACCCCTTCGGGACAGGCGAGCCTGACGGTGTCGAAGGTGCTGCTCACCAACCCGGTCGTGCCCGGGCAGCAGATCCAGTGGCGGGTCAGCGTCACCAACAACGGGCCGAGCACGGCCCGGAACGTCGTCGTCACCGACACCGTCCCTGACGGCGTCGCGAACCCGTCCCTGGCCCGGGACACGGACGGCAGCCTCTGCCCGATCACCGGGAACCGGGCGACCTGTCCGGCCATCGATCTGGCCGTCGGCCAGTCGCAGTCGTACACCCTCACCGGCATCCTGGCCTCGGGCGCGACCACCACACCCACCAACACCGCCATCGTGACCGGTGGCCCGGACCCGGCGACGCCCACGCACACCGCTGTCGCGACCCCGTCCGCCTCGCCCTCGCCGCAGGCCAGCCTCACGCTCTCCAAGGTGCTGGTCACCGGCTCCGCAGTGCCGGGCGGCCCGATCCAGTGGCGGGTCACGGTCACCAACACCGGCCCCTCCCGGGCCCGGAACGTGGTCGTCACCGACACCGTCCCCGCCGGCGTCCTGGACCCGACCATGGCTGCGGACGCCGACGACACCCCGTGCCCGATCACCGGGAACCAGGCGATCTGCCCCGCCGTCGAGCTCGCCGTCGGACAGTCGGAGTCGTACACCCTCACCGGCACGCTCGACCCGAACGCGACCATCACTCCCACCAACACCGCGACCGCCACGGGTGGTCCCGACCCGACCACTCCGACACACACCGCCGTCGCGACCCCGTCCGGTTCGCCGTCCCCGCGGGCGGACCTGTCGATCGCCAAGGTGCTGCTGACGAGCCCGGTGGTGCCGGGCGGCCCGATCCAGTGGCGGGTGACGGTCACCAACAACGGCCCCTCCCGGGCCCGGAACGTGGTCGTCACCGACACCGTCCCGGCGGAGGTCCACAATCCGGCCGTGGCCGCCGACGCGGACGGCACGCCGTGTCCGATCGCCGGCGGCACGGCGACCTGTCCGGCCATCGAGATCCCGGCCGACGGCACCGCTTCCTACACCGTCACCGGCACGCTCGACGCCGCCGCGACCGGCACGCCCGTGAACGTCGCCTCCGTCTCCGGCGGCCCGGACCCCAACCCGTCGAACAACACGGCGACGGCGACTCCGACCGAGACGGCCCAGCCGCAGGCGAACCTGACCGTGACGAAGATCCTGCTCACCGACCCGGTGGTACCCGGCCGGCCGATCTCGTGGCAGGTCGCCGTCACCAACCGGGGGCCGTCGACCGCCCGCGACGTGGTCGTCAGCGACCGCATCCCGGACCAGGTGGTCGGCGCCATGATGACCGTGGACGCCACGGGCTCGTCCTGCCCGGTCAGCACCAGCACGGCGACGTGCCCGGCGGTGGAGATCCCGGTCGGCGCGACGGCGACCTTCACCCTCACCGGCATGCTCGCCCAGGACGCCACGGCCGTGCCCGGGAACACCGCGACCGTCACCGGCGGGCCCGACCCCGCCACACCCACGCACACGGCGGTCGCCAGCCCCTCCGGCGCCGTCACCCCGCAGGCGAACCTGACGCTCGGCAAGGTGCTGGTGACGAACCCGGTGGTGCCCGGGCAGCAGATCCAGTGGCGGGTCACCGTCACGAACAACGGTCCTTCGCGGGCCCGGAACGTCGTCGTCACGGACCGGATCCCGGCGGGGGTGTCGAGTCCGACCATGACGTCCGAGACCGACGGGGCCGCCTGCCCGGTCGCGGGCGGCGTCGCGACCTGCCCGGCCATCGAGCTGGAGGTCGGCCAGTCGCACAGCTACGGCCTGAGCGGCGTCCTCGACCCCAACGCCACGGTCACCCCCACCAACGGCGCCACCGTCACCGGCGGCCCCGACCCCGCGACGCCCACCCACACCGCCATCGCCTCGCCCACCGCCACCCCGTCGCCGCAGGCGAACCTGACCGCTTCCAAGATCCTGCTCACCGATCCGGTGGTGCCGGGCGGCCCGATCCAGTGGCGGGTGACGGTCACGAATAACGGTCCTTCGCGGGCCCGGAACGTCGTGGTCACCGACCGGATCCCGGACGGCGTCGACAACCCCGCGATGACCGACGACACGAGCGGGGCCAGCTGCGTCATCGCCGCCGGTGTCGCCACCTGCCCGGCGGTCGAGCTCCCCGCCGGGGGCACCGCGAGCTGGACGCTCACCGGCACGCTCGACCCCGCCGCCACCAGCACGCCCGTGAACACCGCGGTCGTCACCGGCGGGCCCGACCCGGCCACACCCACCCACACCGCCGTGGCCTCACCGACCGGTTCGCCCTCCCAGCAGGCCCGTCTGACGGTCTCCAAGGTGCTGCTGACGAGCCCGGTGGTGCCCGGGCAGCAGATCCAGTGGCGGGTGACGGTCACCAACAACGGCCCCAGCCAGGCGCGGGACGTGGTCGTCACCGACCGGGTGCCCGGCGGGGTGTCCGGTGCCTCGCTGACCTCGGATTCCGACGGCGCCGTCTGCCCCGTCACGGCCGGGGTAGCGACCTGCCCCGCCGTCCAGATCCCGGTCGGCGCCACCCACTCGTGGACGCTCACCGGCACACTCGACCCCGCGGCCACCAGCACACCGGTGAACACCGCGGTCGTCACCGGCGGGCCCGACCCCGCCACACCCACCCACACCGCGGTCGCCTCGCCGACCGGTCCGCCGGTCCAGGAGGCCCGTCTGACGGTCTCCAAGGTGCTGCTGACCTCCCCGGTCGTGGCCGGCGCGCCGATCTCCTGGCGGGTCAGCGTCACCAACGACGGCCCCTCTCGGGCGCGCAACGTCGTGGTCACCGACCGGTTCCCGCAGCAGGTGGACCACCCGGTGCTGACCTCCGACGCCGACGGCACGCCCTGCCCGGACAGCGGCGGCGTCGCCACTTGCCCGGCGATCGACCTGGCCGTCGGCGCCACCGCGACCTACACCCTCAGCGGGACCCTCTCGCCGGACGCGACGGAGGTGCCGATGAACTCCGCCGTCGTCACCGGCGGCCCCGACCCGGCGACGCCCACGCACACGGCCGTGGCCACCCCGACCGAGCCGATCACCGTCCGGCACGACCTGCACCTCGTCAAGCAGGTCTCCCCGGCCAAGCCCAACCCCGGTGACAAGGTCACCTACACCGTCACCGCCACGAACCGCGCCGGCGGCACCTACCACGGCGCCGTCGTCGTCGACGACTTCACCGGTGTCCTGGACGCCGCCGGCTACGACGGTGACGCCCACGCCACCATCGGCCGGATCTCCTACAGCCCGCCACGTCTGACCTGGACGCTCGACCTCCGCCCCGGAGCCACCGAGACCCTCGTCTACACCTTCACCGTCAAGTCCGACGCCGGCGGCAAGCGCCTCGACAACCGGATCGTCTCGCTCGGCGACGGCAGCAACTGCCCCGCTTCGCCGAACCGATCGCGTCGCTCGGCCCAGGAGGTGCCGGAGCCGTCGGCGACCACCGGCGGGCCATGCGCCACCAGCGTCACCGTCAACCCGTCGCAGCCCTCGCCCAGCCCCACCGGCGGGCCGCTGCCCCCCACCGGGTCGGACCCCATGCCCCTGGCGGGCCTGGCGGCCTTCGCGATGCTCGCCGCGGGCGGCCTGCTGCTGACGCTCCGCCGGACCCGCCGCTGACCGCCGTCCTGCCGGTCCCGGGCACACCTGGGACCGGCAGGATCCCGCTTCCGTCGAACAGTGCGACCTCGGCACCCCGGGCTGATCGCCCGCCCTGGACAAGGATCGGGGCTCGTCCCGGTGAAACCGGCACGAGCCCCGATCCTTGTCCCTCACCCGCACGAGGCGGGCGGAACCCTCAGCAGATCCGCGGGAGTTGCTCCCCCATCGGCAGGTCGATGACGCGGGTGCCACCGAAGGGGGTGCGGCAGACGACCATGCCGGGGTGGTCCACCACGCACTCGCCGATCACCGCCGAGCGCGCACCCAGCGGGTGCGCCCGCATCGCGGCGAGGACGGCGTCGGCGTGCTCGCGCGGGACGAAGGCGACCAGCTTGCCCTCGTTGGCGACGTAGAACGGGTCGAGGCCGAGGATCGCACAGGCGTTGGCGACCTGCGCGGGCACGGGGACGGCCCGCTCGTTCACCACGACGCCCACCCGGGCGGCCTCGGCGATCTCACCGAGTGCCGCCGCGAGGCCGCCCCGGGTGGGGTCGCGCAGCACGTGCAGGTCGGGTGTGACGGCCAGCATCGCGGCCACCAGTGTGCCGAGGGCTGCGCAGTCACTCTCGATCTCGACGCCGAATTCCAGGCCCTCGCGCACGCTCATGATGGCCACGCCGTGCAGACCGATCTCACCGCTGACGATCACCACGTCACCCGGGGCGGCGCGCTGCGGCCGGATGTCGACTCCGGCGGGGACGAGCCCGATGCCGGCGGTGTTCACGTACACGCCGTCGCCGTGCCCGGCTTCGACGACCTTGGTGTCGCCGGTGACCACCTCCACCCCGGCGGCCCGGGCGGCGGCGCCCAGCGCCTGGGCGACGTGCGCGACCACGGCCGTCTCCACGCCCTCCTCCAGGATGAAGCCGCAGGACAGGTAGGCCGCCTGGGCCCCGCTCATGGCCAGGTCGTTGACGGTGCCGTTGACCGCGAGGTCGCCGATGCTGCCGCCGGGGAAGAAGAGCGGCCGCACGACGTAGGAATCGGTGGAGAAGGCGAGTCGGGCGCCGCCGAGCTTGACGACCGCCGAGTCCGCGAGCCCGGCGAGCACCGGCCCGCCGAAGGCCGGGGCGAACAGGTTCGCCACCAGTTCGGCCGACAGCACCCCGCCTCCGCCGTGCCCCATCACCACCCGGGGGTGGTCGCGCAGCGGCAGTGGGCAGCTCCATCCGAGGATGTCCGGGGCGCCGCCGGCGCCGCTCAGCGCCTGGGTCTGGGTCTCAGCCAACGGGGCTCGCCTCCCGGGCGATGCCCGGCGCGTCGAGCCGCCGGTAGAGGTAGTAGGCGGCGCAGGCGCCCTCGCTGGAGACCATGGTGGCGCCGAGCGGGGTGCGCGGGGTGCAGGCGGTACCGAAGGCCTCGCACTGGTGCGGTTTGAGCAGCCCCTGGAGGACTTCCCCGCTGCGGCACTGCGCGGGTTCGACGGTGGTGATCCGCGCGACGTCGAAGCGGTGCTCGGCGTCGTGGTCGCGGTAGCGCGGGGAGAGCCGCCAGCCGCTGTCCGGGATGACGCCGATGCCGCGCCAGGCCCGGTCCGTCACTTCGAAGACGTCCTCCAGCATGGCCCGGGCCGCCGGGTTGCCCTCCGGGCGTACGGCCCGCGCGTAGGCGTTGTCGACGGTGTGCTCGCCGTTCTCCAACTGCCGTACGGTGCGCCGGATTCCCTCCAGGATGTCGAGCGGTTCGAAGCCGGTGACGACGATCGGCACCCGGTGACGATCGGCGAGCGCGGGGTATTCGTCGGTCCCCATCACACTGCACACGTGTCCGGCGGCGAGGAAGCCCTGGACCCGGCACTGCGGCGAGTTCATGATGGCCTCGATGGCGGGTGGCACCCGTACGTGCGAGACCAGCATGCTGAAGTTGCCGATGCCCCGCTTCCTGGCCTGGTGCACCGCCATGGCGTTGGGTGGTGCGGTGGTCTCGAAGCCGATGCCGAAGAAGACGACCTCCCGGTGCGGGTTCTCCTCGGCGATCCGCAGCGCGTCCAACGGGGAGTACACCACCCGGACGTCGCCGCCCGCGCCGCGCACCCGGAAGAGGTCACGGCCGGTGCCGGGCACCCGCAGCATGTCGCCGAAGGAGCAGAAGATCACCTCGGGCCGGGCCGCGATCTCCAGCGCCTTGTCGATCACCTCCAGCGGGGTGACGCACACCGGGCAGCCCGGTCCGTGGATCAACTCGACCTCAGGTGGAAGAAGTTGATCGATCCCGTGTCGGATGATGCTGTGCGTCTGGCCGCCGCACACCTCCATCAGCGCCCACGGCCGGGTGACCGTCGCCCTGATGTCGGCGAGCAGGCCGCCGGCCAGCTCGGGGTTCTGGAACTCCTCCAGGTATCTCACCGCCCCTCCTCCCGCTTCGCCGAGGCCTCCGAGGCTGCCGCGGCAGCGGAGGCCGCCGCGGCCTCCCAGGGGTCGCCGAACTCCTCCTGGAGCAGGCCGAGTTCCTCGAACAGCTGCAAGGTCCGGCGAGCCGACTCCTCGTCCAGCCGCTGCAGCGCGAACCCGACGTGGACGATGGCGTACTCGCCCACCTTCAGGTCCGGCAGGTACTCCAGGCACACGTCCTTGACGACCCCGCCGAAGTCGACGACCGCCATCCTGGTCCCGTCGCGTTCCGCGATCTCCAACACTCTTCCGGGTACCGCCAGGCACATCGCGGTCTCCCTCCTCTCTCCGGTTCCTCCGAACCTGCCGAACTCCGTGCGGGCGGCCACTCAGCCGTCGGCCCGCGCCGCCACCATCAACTGGCCGAGCGCGAGCCCCGCGTCGTTGGGCGGCACCCGGCGGTGCCGCAGCACGGTGAACCCGTCCTCCGCCAGGCCCCGCGCGCACGCCGAGGACAGCAGCGCGTTGGCGAAGACGCCGCCGCTCAGCGCGACCGTCTCGGTGCCGTGCCGCCGCCTGATCCCGGCGCAGACCGCCCGCACCAGCGCGGCCACCGCCGCATGGAACCGGGCCGCGATCAACCCGGGCGGCGCCCCTGCCGCCAGATCCGCCACCACCGCGGCCAGCACCGGCCCCGGTCGGGCGGTCACCACCGCGCCCTCGTCGACGAGTTGGAACGCGTAGCCCTCCCCCGGGCCGGCCGCCGGCCCGTGCGCGAGGGCGGCCGCCTCCAGCTCGATCGCCGCCTGCGCCTCGTACCCGGCGTTCTGGCAGACCCCGGCCAGCGAGGACACCGCATCGAACAGCCGGCCCATGCTGGAGGTCGGCACGCAGTTCACCGATCGGTCCAACTGCTGTGACAGCAGTCGGAGTTCTTCAGCCGGGCAGGAGCGCACCGGCGGCAGGCCGGCCGCCCACGGGATTCCTGCCGCCCGCAGATGGGCCAGCGCCATCCGGTACGGGCGCACCACGGCCGCGTCGCCCCCCGGCAGCGGAACGTAGTCGAGTCCGGCGAGGCGCCGGAAGCCGCGGTAGTCCGCCAGCAGCGCCTCTCCGCCCCACACCGCGCCGTCCACTCCGTAACCGGTGCCGTCGAAGGCGATCCCGATCACGGGCCGGGTGCCGTCGAGGCCGTGTTCGGCCATCACCGAGGCGATGTGCGCGTGATGGTGCTGGACGTACCGCACCTCACGGCCCCGGGCCGACCTGCGCACGTGCCGGGCGGAGCGGTAGCCGGGGTGGCGGTCGACGACGAGCACTTCGGGCTGCACGCCGGTGACGGCGCCGAGGTGGTCGACCGCGCGGTCGAAGGCCCGGAGGGTGGCGAGGTCGTCCATGTCGCCGAGGTGGCCGGACAGCCAGGCGTGGCCGTCCCGGGCCAGCGCGAAGGTGTTCTTGAGGTCGCCGCCCGCGGCCAGCGCGGGCCGCACCGGTACCGGCAGGGGCACCGGGAGCGGCACGTAGCCGCGCGAGCGCCGTACCGGCAGCGGCTGCCCGTCCACCACCCGCACCACGGAGTCCTCACAGGGCACGTGGATGGGGCGGTCGTGGGTGAGCCAGCCGTCGACCAGCGGGGCGAGGCGGGCGAGGGCCTCCCGGTCGTCCGTCACGATGGGCTCGCCGGACAGGTTGGCGCTGGTCATGACCAGCAGCCCGGGGCCGGGAGGGGCGAGCAGGAGGTGGTGCAGCGGGGTGTACGGCAGCAGGACGCCGAGGTCGGGGCTGCGCGGAGCGGCTGCTTCCAGCTCCGCGAGCCGGTGTGCCCCCCGGCGCAGCAGCACGATCGGCCGCACCGGGCCGGTGAGCAGGTCTTCCTCGACGGGCCCCAGCTCCACCGCCCCGGCCGCCGCCAGGGCTCTGAGCCGGTCGAGGTCGCGGGCCATCAGGGCGAAGGGCTTGTCGCCGCGCCGCTTGCGTCGGCGCAGCAGGGCGACGGTGTCCGCGTCGGTGGCGTCGCAGGCCAGGTGGTAGCCGCCGATGCCCTTGACGGCCAGGACCGCTCCGCAGGTGATCAGGCGCCGGGCCTCGGTGAGCGCCTGCTCGCCGTCGAGCACGGGGAGCCCGGGGACGGACAGGGTGAGGGTCGGGCCGCAGGTGTGGCAGGCGACGGGCTGGGCGTGGAAGCGCCGGTCGGCCGGGTCGGCGTACTCGCGGGCGCAGTCGGGGCACATCGCGAAGGCCGCCATCGTGGTGTTGGCCCGGTCGTACGGCAGGGCGGTGACGATGGTGTGGCGGGGCCCGCAGTTGGTGCAGCTGATGAACGGGTGCCGGTAGCGGCGGTCGGCGGGGTCGGCCAGTTCGGCGAGGCAGTCGGCGCAGGTGGCGGTGTCCGGGGGGATCTGGGTGCGGTGCGGTCCGTCGGCGCGGGAGGGGGTGATGACGAAGCCCGGTGTGCCGGTGACGGCCAGCGGCTGGTGGTCCACCGAGGCGACGTCGGCGAGCGGGGGCGCGTCGCTGGCGATGCGCCGGCAGAACGCCGTCACCGCCTCGTCGGGGCCCTCGATCTCGGCGAGCACGCCCTCGCCGGTGTTGGTGACGCTGCCGGACAGCCCGAGTTCGGTGGCGAGGGTGAAGACAAACGGTCGGAAGCCGACGCCCTGGACGAGTCCGCGCACGGCGACCCGGCGGCGCTGGAGCAGGGGCGGCTGCTGGTCCGTGGTCACGGCAGGTCCACGGCCGGGTGCGGGTGGTCGTGGGCCCCCGCGTGGGCGTGGTCGTTGCCGTGGTCGTGATCGTGGTCGTGGTCGTGGTGGTTGCCGTGGTGGTGGTTGCCGTGGTCGTGGTCGTGCGCGCCGGCCATCACCGGCCGGTGGACCTGCGCGCCGGCCAGCACCGCGAGCGCCCGGTCCAGCAGCGCCCCGGCGCCCTGCCCGGTGCGGGCCGAGGTGAAGACCACCTCCACCCCCGGGTTGACCCGAGCGACGCTCGCGAGGAAGGCTGCTTCGTCGAACTGCGCCGCGACCGCGAGGTCCGCCTTGGTGACCAGCACCAGGTTGGCCAGTCCGAAGGCGGTCGGGTACTTGAGCGGCTTGTCCTCTCCCTCGGTGACCGAGGCGAGGACGACCCGCAGCGACTCGCCGAGGTCGTAGGAGGCGGGGCAGACCAGGTTGCCGACGTTCTCGACGAACAGCAGCCGGGTGTCCGGCGGCAGCCAGCCGGCCAGGTGCCCGCGCAGCATCGCCGTCTCCAGGTGGCAGAGGCCGTCGGTGAGGACCTGCTTCACCGGCGCGCCCGAACGGGCCAGCCGGCGCGCGTCGTTCTCGGTGGCGAGGTCGGCGGTGAGGGCCGCGACGGGCACCTCCCGCTCCCGGGCCAGGCCGAGTTCGGCCTCCAGGAGCGCCGTCTTGCCGCTGCCCGGGCTGGACAGCAGGTTCACCACGACGGTGCCCCGAGCGGCCAGTTCCGCCCGTAGCCGCCGGGCGTCGTCGTCGTTGCGGGCGAGAACCGCCTGCCGGAGATCAACGGTGCGACACATCGGTTTCAGCCTCCTTGATCGGTCCGGGCGCCCGCCGGGGGCTCGGACCACTCGACGCCGAGGATCTGCAGTTCACGCCCGGCCAGCAGTTCGACCCTGGCGCCGGCGCAGCGCGGGCAGCCCAGGTCGGGCGGCATGCCGACGCTCCACTCGACCCCGCAGGGTGTGCACTTCGCCCGTGCGGCGACGGCCTCGGTCTCCAGCACCGCACCTTCCAACAGCGTTCCGGCGCAGGCCAGTTCGAAGCAGAAGTCGAGTGCCGACGGGACGACTCCGGCCAGTTCGCCGACCTGCAGCCGGACTCTGGCCACGGCGCTCTCCCCGTGTGCGCGGGCGGCCCGGTCCACCTGGTCGACGACGGCCGTCGCGATCGACATCTCGTGCATCTGTCTCGTTTCCCGCGGTTGGAGGCGCCCGGCTCCCTGGGGGCGCGGGCCCGGTGTCCGGGCTCCGTGAGCAGCAGGCCCCGTGAGCAACAGGCCCCATTACAGGGTGCGGCGGCGGGAACGGCTCGAAGCCGCGCCGCCGCCGCATCCGTGACTACCTGTTCGCAGCACGCCGGTGGTGGCCCCCGTGCGTACTGCTCCGCTACCGCTTCCGCTCCTACATCCGCCGGATCCGCAGGTAGCGCCTCAGGTCGGGAAGGCTCTGCCAGATCAGCGCCGCGGCCACGGCCAGGACGGCCGCGCCGACCGCGACGGCGAGGTTCTTCAGCATGGTGCCGCCTCTCTGTGGGTGTGTGCGTCCGTGGTGAGGACGCGCAGGATCACGGCGACCGCCTCGTCGACGGCGGCGGCCACCGGGGTGCTCAGTCCGATTCCCTCCTCCAGCGAGGCGGGTTCGCAGCCGACCACCAGGACCCGCCCGGGCACGGTGCCGCCCGTTCCGGCGGCCAGGGTAGCGAGCAGGGCCAGCACGGCGTCCGGGCCCATCCGGTGGCCGTCCAGGACCATCGATTCCACCGGTCCGGCGTCCGCTTCGATCAGGTACACCGTCCCCGGCTCGCCGCCGCGCGCGGTGGCGTCGACGAGCACCAGCGTCCGGTAGCCGTCGAGGAGTTGGTAGGCCAGGTGCACGCCGCGGACGCCGACGTCGAGGAGCTCGACGCCGGTGGGCAGCTCCCGGGCGGCGAGGCGCCGGACGGTCTCGACCCCGAAGCCGTCGTCGCCGAGGAAGATGTTGCCGACCCCGGCGACCAGGACCCGCGCGGTCCGGTCGGCGCTCACGACCCCTCCACCGGGGTGACCTCGTCCGGCTGGAAGTACCGGAACCGGCCCTGCGCCCGCCACAGGTCGGCGCCCGGGTCGTCGTCCACGGTGACGGCCAGGTGCACCGAACCGTCGACGTCGTGCAGCACCGCCTCCACCAGCGCGGTGCGCCCGTGCAGGAACACGTCCTGGGCGTCGGTGCGGCGGCGCCCGGGCCGGAGCCGCACCCGGCTGCCGGCGGCGACCGGTCGGCCGTCGATCACCACCTCGTCCCGTTCGGGGTCGGTCTGCGGGTCGTTGCCCGGATCCCACCAGGGCCGGTCCGCCCCGGCTTCGGGATCGGTGAGTTCGCGCAGCCCCCGGACGGCGCCGTGCAGCCGCTCCAGGATCTCGGGGGGCATCGAGTCGGCGAGGTCGATCACCGCGCCGGCCCGGTCGTCGGTGCCCCGGGCCTCGCGCTTCTCCCGCTCGGTCAGGGCCGCGGTGCGCAGCGCGAGGATCTCGTCGATCTCGGTGGCGTCGTAGAGTGCGCCGGGGCTCTCGGGCGCGATGTGCGGGTGGTCCTCCAGGATGATCGGCGAGGAGAGCAGCACCTTGCCGCTGCCGGGCGGGCCTGCCAGCACGGGCCAGGTGTGCTCGTTGCGGCACGCGCGCACCGCCTCGCCCGCCCACTCGGGCGGGTCGGTCGCCGAGAGGAAGGAGCCGCGGTCGAGGCCGAGCAGCAGGTGGGCCGAGACGAGGGCGTGTGCCAGTGCGGCCTCGCGCCGGGTGCCGGGCGTCGGGTCCCAGTCGGAGGTGTTCTCCACCAGGACGGTCAGCCGCTGCGCCCGGTAGGGGCCGGGTACGTCCTGGGCGGTGATCCGCAGTCGGCCCTGGACCCGTTCGCGGCGGCGCAGGAGCCGCCCGGCCAGCGCACCGTCCTCGACGAGCGGCTCCTCGTCCTCGGCCGCGTCGAGTTCGAAGCCGCGGACGGCCTCGCCGGCCGCCAGTTCCTCGACCGGGATGAGGAGTTCGATCCGCTCCTCGACCCCTTCGTCCCAGGGGACGAGCACCCGGTCGGCGAGCTCCAGCTCATCGACGGTCCGGAATCCACCCTGTCGGCCGGCCTCCTGGACCGTCCGCCGCTGGAGGCGCAGGAACCGCAGCTCGACGGCCAGCCGGTCGCCCTGGCGCGCTTCCATCACGCACTCGGTGCGCTGGTGGGAGTGCTCGCCGCTGTCGGCGCCGTAGCGCGGCGGGGTCAGGACGCCGAACTGCCAGCGCAGCCGGTTCTTGGCCGCTGACGCCCGGTAGGGGTAGAGCACGTAGCCCTCGAACAGGACGGCGTCGGCGATCTGCCGGGCGTGGGCGAACCTGTTCTCGCTCTCGTGGGCGGGCGCGGTCACCGCTCCCCCTTCGCGGTCTGGGCCGCCTCGGCGGCCTGGGGTGGCTTCAAGGCATGGGTCGTCGCTGTGGTCCGCGGCGGCTTCGCAGCGTGGGCCGTGCCGAGCAGCTCGCGCACGGTGGCCTCCCAGGACGGCAGGGCGTGCCGGGAGCGGTAGGCGAGCAGTTCGGCCATCAGGTCGGCGGGCAGCCGGAGCCAGCCGCAGCCCGGGAAGTGCGCGTCGATCGCCTCCCGCCAGACCTTGACCGGCATCCGCACGGCGGCTTCCTGGTCCCAGGCCACCGGGGTGACCTGGAAGCCGCCGGGGCCGGCGAAGGCGGTGCCCGAGAAGAGCAGCAGCAGCGGCACGTCCCCGTCGTCCAGTGCGGCGAGGTAGCGGGCGGCGGAGACGTCCATGTCGTAGGTGCAGGGCACCACCAGGTCGGTCTCGGTCTCGCCGGTGAACGCGCCGACCAGCAGCGGGACCTGGGCGAACTGGACCGGGTGGAGGGTGCCGGCCCAGCGTGAGCGCTCGCCGAACAGGTCGGTCAGCCGCCCGCCCTCGGCGTCGCCGTAGCGGCGCCGGGCCGGTTCGATCCGCAGTTGGCAGCGCAGCGCCAGTGCGTGCACCCGCACGTCGGCGGGGGCGGTGATGCGCAGCCGGAAGACCAGGGCGGGCCCGGCGGCGTAGGGGTCGGCCCGCACTCCGGTGCAGGCGAAGGAGATCGAGGTCACCGGGCGCCGCCTTCGGGGAGGACGCGGGACCGGGCGGCCAGGCGGTCGAAGAAGGCGGTCTGTTCGGCGCGTGCCTCGGCCCCGCCGTCGAAGCCCTTCCAGCAGCGCCGCAGTCGGCCGACGAGTTCGTAGCAGACGTCGACCGGCACCAGGTAGCACTGGATGCCGTCGGTGTCGCGCCGCAGCAGCAGCGCCTCCACGTCCGGCCGCAGGGCGGCGTGGAGGCGGCTGGCGCCGAGCGCGGCCTGCCAGGCGGCCTCGTCGGGTTCGGCCTCGGTCGCGCCGCCCGGGCCGGGGTAGAGCAGGACGGACCGCTGCTGGCGTGTGGTGCGCAGCAGGAACGCGGTGGCGACCGGGATGCCGAGGGCGGCCCAGGCGTCCTCGCCGAGGGGGTGTGCCGGGTCGGTCAGGTAGCGGTCGGGGACGGCGCGGTAGCGGCCGTCGGCCGCGCCGGGCTGCTGGAACAGCAGGGCGCAGGCGGTGCAGGCGCAGGTGAGCGCCTGCTGGTCGGTGTCCGCCAGGTGGCGGTGCTCGGCGGGCAGGTGCCGGCCGCAGAACTCGCAGCGTTGCGGCTGCGGGGGTGCGGGCTCCCGCAGCCGGCGCAGCAGCGCGGTGCCGGGCCGGTCGAGCTGGCGGAAGGTCATCGCTGGTCCGCCGGGGGCCGAGCGCCGATCTGCAGCAGTTCCGCGGGGCGTTCGAGTTCGACCGCGGTGACCTCGGGGGCGTGGCAGGCCAGGGCGTCCTCGATGTCCTGTTCGCCGCACCCGCAGCCGCTGCGGGTGCGGCGCAGCCGGGCGGTGCCGGTGGCGGGGTCGAAGGCGGCGAGGTCGACCGGTTCGGGCAGGGTGGCGAGTGCGCGGGTGATGCGGGCGGTGACGTCCTCGGGGTGCAGGTCGTGCAGGACGAGCAGCCCGGCCAGTGACGGTTCGTCCAGCAGCCGGGCCAGCGCGGTGGGCGGCAGGGCCTGGACGAGGCGGGCCAGGGCGTCGCCGTAGAGGGCCATCAGTTCGCGGACGAGGTGCTCGCCGGCCTCCTGCGCGTCGGCGCCGGTCAGTTGGTCCAGGGCCTCCTGGATGCGGGCCCCCGCCTGTTCCGGGGTCATGCGGTGAGTCCGCTCAGCCCGGTGGGCACGTGCATGGTCTGCACCGTCCGGCCGTCGCCCAGGTACATGTGGACGCCGCAGGGCAGGCAGGGGTCGAAGCTGCGCACGGCGCGCATGATGTCGATGCCCTTGAAGGTCTCCGGGGGGTTCTCCTCGAAGATCGGGGTGTTCTGGACGGCGTCCTCGTAGGGGCCGGGGGTGCCGAAGCTGTCGCGGACGCTGGCGTTCCACGGGGTCGGCGGGTAGGGGTGGTAGTTGGCGATCTTGCCGTCCCGGATCACCATGTGGTGGGACAGCACGCCGCGTACGGCCTCGGTGAAGCCGCAGCCGATCGACTCGTCCGGCACCTCGAAGCGCTCCCAGGTCTGGCTGCGCCCGGCCCGGACCTCGTCGAGCGCCTTCTCGGCGAAGTGCAGGGCGGCGGCGGCCGCGTAGGCCTGGAAGTAGGTGCGGGCGCGGTTGCGTTCGATGGCGTTGCTCCACTGCGGGATCTTCCACTCGAAGGTGGTCTCCGGCTTGGTCATGGAGCGCGGCAGGTTGATCTGCACGCTGTGTCCGGTGGCCTTGATGTAGCCGATGTCGACCAGTCCGGAGAGCGCGGTGGACCACAGGCGGGCGATCGGGCCGCCGCCGGTGTCGAGGGCGAGGTAGTCCTTGCCGTCGAACCAGCGGGGGGACATCACCCAGCTGTACTTGTCGTCGAAGTCGCGTTTCTGCGGGGCCGGGATGGTGTGCTGGTTCCAGGGGTGGCGGGGGTCGACGGGGTTGCCCAGCGGGTCGTGGGTGACGAAGAGCTCCTTGCCCTGCCAGTCCTGGTAGTAGGAGCTGCCGAGCAGGATGCGGATGCCGAGGTTGATCTCGGTGAGGTCGTTGGTGACGAGTTTGCCGTCCACCACGATGCCCGGGGTGACGAACATCCGCCGGCCCCAGTCCGTCATGTTGCGGTAGGTGAAGTCGCAGTGGTCCGGGTCGTTGAGGCTGCCCCAGCAGCCGAGCATGACGCGGCGCCGGCCGACCTCCTCGTAGCCGGGCAGGGCCTCGTAGAAGAAGTCGAAGAGGTCGTCGTGCAGCGGCACGACCTTCTTCATGAACTCCACGTAGCGCATCAGCCGGGTCAGGTAGTCGGTGAACAGCTGGACGGTGGCCACCGTGCCGACGCCGCCGGGGTAGAGGGTGGAGGGGTGCACGTGGCGGCCCTCCATCAGGCAGAACATCTCCCGGGTGTAGCGGCTGACCTGGAGCGCCTCGCGGTAGAACTCGCCCTCGATGGGGTTCAGTGAGCGCATGATGTCGGCGATGGTGCGGTACCCGTGGTCGCCGGCGTGGGGTGCCTCGGTGCGTTCGGCCAGTTCCAGGACGCCGGGGTTGGTCTCGCGGACCATCTTCTCGCAGTAGTCGACCCCGACCAGGTTCTCCTGGAAGATGTTGTGGTCGAACATGTACTCGGCGGCCTCGCCGAGGTTGATGATCCACTCGCCGAGGTGCGGGGGCTTGACCCCGTAGGCCATGTTCTGCGCGTAGACCGAACAGGTGGCGTGGTTGTCGCCGCAGATGCCGCAGATCCGGCTGGTGATGAAGTGCGCGTCGCGCGGGTCCTTGCCGCGCATGAAGACGCTGTAGCCGCGGAAGACCGAGGAGGTGCTGTAGCACTCCGCGACCTTCTTCTGCTTGAAGTCGATCTTCGTGTGGATGCCCAGGCTGCCCACGATCCGGGTGATCGGGTCCCAGGACATCTCCACCAGACCGCTGCCGTCGCCGGCCGTCCTGGTCGTCGGTGCCATCGTCTGTCATGCCCTTCTGTCAGCGGGAGGAGGCTCTGCAACGGCCCGCCCGCCCCGGGCGGGGCGGGCGGGCCGAAGGGAGAGGGGTCACCACGGCGGGCGGTAACCGGTGGTCAGGCGGCGCCCGGTGTGGCGCCACTTGGGCTCCTGGTCGACCGTCCGGCCCGTGATCGTGCGCAGGCGGCGGATCAGCGCCCCGTACGCCGAGCTGGCGCCCGTGGAGACCCGGGAGCCGGGCGGCGGGTCCATGAACGGCATGAACTTGTCGGGGAAGCCCGGCATGGTGCAGGCGATGCAGATGCCGCCGACGTTGGGGCAGCCGCCGATGCCGTTGATCCAGCCGCGTTTGGCGACGTTGCACTTGACGACCGGGCCCCAGCAGCCGAGGCGCACCAGGCACTCGGGCGTGCCGTAGTCGGTGGCGAACTGGCCCTGTTCGTAGTAGCCGCCGCGGTCGCAGCCCTCGTGCACGGTCGCGCCGAACAGCCAGGCCGGACGCAGCTTGTCGTCCAATGGGATCATCGGCGCGGAACCGGCCAGCTGGTACAGCAGGTAGGTCAGCGTCTCGGCGAAGTTGTCGGGCTGGATCGGGCAGCCCGGCACGCAGACGATCGGCAGGCCCGCCTTGGACTTCCAGTCCCAGCCCAGGTAGTCGGGCACGCCCATGGCACCGGTCGGGTTGCCGGCCATCGCGTGGATGCCGCCGTAGGTGGCGCAGGTCCCGATGGCGACCACCGCGGTGGCCTTGGGGGTGAGGCGGTCCAGCCATTCACTGGTGGTGATCGGCTGGCCGGTGTCCGGGTTGTCGCCGAAACCGCACCAGTAGCCCTCCTCCTTGATCGTCTCGTTCGGGATGGAACCCTCGACGACCAGGACGAAGGGGTCGAGCTCGCCGCGGTCCGCCTTGAAGAACCACTCCACGAAGTTGTCCGCGCCCTGGACCGGACCGCACTCGAAGTCGATCAGCGGCCAGTGGACGGCGACCTTCGGCAGGCCGGGGAGTGCGCCGGTGACGATCTCCTCGATGCTGGGCTGCATCGCCGCGGTCAGGGAGACCGAGTCCCCGTCGCAGCTCAGACCGGCATTGATCCAGAGAATGTGCACCACGGCGGCGTCGGCTGAAGTTGTTGCAACCGCACCCATGAGGATGCCTCCTCAAAAAAACGGGAGCCGAACAGATAGGCTCAAAAAATTCATAGCAGCAGTTCAGTCCGGCCGCCGGTCCAGAGAACCGGGCAGGTCGCTCGAAGGGACGCAAGCCGGCGCACCCGTCCGGGTGGCCGTCAGCCGGACTCGGCTGGTCCCGAAGGGAGCCCGCACTGAACACCCCGCTCGCGGAGGGCCTGGCCCTGGTACTGCTGCTGGCCGTGCTGGCCTGCGCCGTCGTCCGGCCGTGGGGGTGGCCCGAGGCCGCCGTCGCGGTGCCCGCCGCCGCCCTGCTGATCGCCACCGGCGCGATATCGCCCGCGCACGCACTGGAGGAGGCCGAACGGCTGGGGCCGGTGGTCGGGTTCCTGGCGGCGGTGCTGGTACTGGCACAGCTGTGCGACGAGGAGGGGCTGTTCCACGCCTGCGGGGCGTGGATGGCCCGGACCGCCGCACGGCCCGGACGGCTGCTGGTGCAGGTGTTCGCCCTGTCCTCGGTGATCACCGCGGTGCTGAGCCTGGACGCGACGGTGGTGCTGCTGACCCCGGTGGTCTTCGCGACCGCCACCCGGCTCGGCGCCCGGCCGAAGCCGCACGTCTACGCCTGCGCACACCTGTCGAACACCGCGTCGCTGCTGCTTCCGGTGTCCAACCTGACCAACCTGCTGGCGTTCGCGGCCAGCGGCCTGAGCTTCACCCGGTTCGCCGCGCTGATGGCCCTGCCGTGGCTGGTGGCGATCGGCGCCGAGTACGTGGTCTTCCGCCGGTTCTTCGCCGCCGACCTGGACAGCGGGGCCCCGCCGCCACCGGAAAAGGCGGCCCCCGAGCTGCCGCTGTTCGCGCTCGTCGTGGTGGCCTGCACGCTCGGCGGGTTCGTCCTGACCTCCGCACTGGGCGTCAATCCGGCGTGGGCGGCCGCGGCGGGCGCCCTCGTGCTGGCCGGCCGGGCGCTCGCCCGGCGCCGCATCACGCCGACGGCGGTCGTCCGGGCCGCGAACGTTCCGTTCCTCGCCTTCGTCGTCGCCCTCGCGATCGTCGTCCGCGCCGTCGTCGACAACGGCCTCGCCGCCGCGCTCGGCCACGTGGTCCCCACCGGCACCGGCCTGCCGTCCCTGCTCGCGATCGCCGTGCTGGCCGCCGTCCTCGCGAACGTGATCAACAACCTGCCCGCCGTCCTGGTCCTCCTGCCGCTGACGGCGGCCTCCGGCCCGGGTGCGGTGCTGGCGATGCTGCTCGGCGTGAACATCGGCCCCAACCTCACCTACGCCGGCTCCCTGGCCACCCTGCTGTGGCGCAAGATCGTCCAGCAGCACGGGAGCACCGTCCGGCTGGGCGAGTTCACCCGCCTCGGCCTGCTCACCGTCCCGTCGGCGCTGGTGCTGTCCGTCCTGGCGCTGTGGGTGTCGCTGCGGGCCCTGGGAGGCTGACGGGCGGGGCGCCCGTGGGTCGGGCGCCCCGGGGCGCGGGGTGTCAGGAGATCATGAAGTCCCGGACCGGCAGGGGGCGGTTGACCACGCGGACGTCGCCGATCCAGCCGTGGAACACCTGGTTGAGCGCGCCGCCGTACGCGTAGCCGCCGAGCAGCCAGGGGTGGCCGAGGGTGCTGAGGCCCTCGGACGGCGTCGAGGGGTTGCGGACGACCTCGCAGCCGTTCACGTACATCCGGGTGAGCCGCTTGTTGTTGACGACCGCGACGTGCCACCAGGCGCCGAGCGGCAGTTCGTGGCCCCAGTTGGTGACGGGGCCGCTCAGGTTGGTCGGGTAGACGCACCACTGCAGTTCCCGCCCGCCGGACAGGCTGAGCGTGGCGACCGGCTCCTGCGGGTCGGTGTCGGGGCCGTTCTTCCCCGCCTCCCCGCTCGTGCCCCAGCGGCTGAGCAGCGCCGTCCAGGCGTTGCGGCCGGCGTCCCAGTCGGTCGGCAGCTTGAAGAACGCCTCGAAGGTGTAGCCCTGCTGGAAGGTGTCGGCGTTCATCGGGGCCTTGGCGACGGTCTGCAGGTAGGCGCCCTGGACCGGCTTGCCCCGGCCCGCGAAGTGGAGGCTGCCGCGGCCGGGCTGGTCGGGGTGCGACTCGGTGGACCAGGTGAGCGTCCCGGCCGGGCTGCCCGGGGCGGTCTGCTGGACGAGGTCGTTGCCGTGACCGCTCAGGTCCTTGACGACCTGGGAGTCGGCGACGGCGCTGCCGTCCGGCCGTCCGCCGTCGAAGCGCCAGTAGGCGACCGTGCCCGGGATCGTCAGCTGACGCGCGGGGCGGGCCGGGCGGGCCGGGACCGGGGCGAAGCCGGCGAACCGCCGCGCGAAGTCCACCTGCACCGAGAAGCTGTCCACCGGGCCGGTCAGCTCGATCTCCTCGCTGGCGAGGCGGTTGACCTTCTCGGCGGCCAGCTGCTGGATCCAGGGCGAGTACGTCCGCACGTCGATGGTGTTGCGGTCCAGGTCGAAGCGGTAGGCGCGGATCATCGCCGCGCCGCCGTAGTACCGGTTCTGGTAGTTGGTGATGTGGACGTGGACGTCGTGGCCGGCCTTGTTGGTCAGCGTGGTGCTGCCGGGCGGCCAGTAGTGGCCGTTCAGGGTGAGGAAGATCTGGTCGTTGCCGCTGATCAGCCTGTCCCAGAGCGCGTGCCCGTGGTCGGACAGCTGGGCGGCGCCGCCGTCGTCGGCGTAGGCGAGGTCGTGGGTGGTGAGGATGACCGGCACGGTCGGGTGCTGGGCGATCACCGAGTTCGCCCAGGCGAAGCCGCGGTCGGAGAGCCGCCAGTCCAGCGAGAGCACCATCCAGTCCCGGCCCGCTCCCCGGAACAGGTGGTAGGTGTTGTAGCCGTCCGGGCTCGCGCCCTTGAAGGTCGCCGAGCGGGCGAACCGGGCCGGGTTGAAGGTGTCCAGGTAGGCCGTCCGGCCCCGCTGGTCGTCGCTGCCCGAGCCGACGTCGTGGTTGCCGGCCAGGACGCTGTAGGCCGCGCCGTGGCGGTCGAGGAGGGTGAACGCCTTGCCCGCGGCGGCGAACTCCTCGGCCTTGCCGTTCTGGGTGACGTCGCCCAGGTGCGCGAGGAAGACGAAGTTCTCGTCGCTGCCGTCCAGCACGTGGCGCAGCGAGGCCTCCAGCGGGGCGGGGTGGATCCGGTCGTCGTCGAAGAGGTACTGGGTGTCGGGCATCACCGCCAGGGAGAAGCGGGGGCCGTCCGGGTCGGGATCCCAGGCGCCCCGGCCGTCGTCCGCGGCGGCGGGCGCGCCGAAGGCGTCGGCCGTCGCGTCGGCGGGCGCGTCCGCCGCTGCCGCCGTCGCCGTGGAACCCGCCCCGAGGACCGCCAGCCCGGCGCCGACCAGCCCCGTCGCACGCAGGAAGGCGCGGCGTCCGGCCGCCGCCGGCGCGTCGGAGTCGAACCCGACAGTCCGCGGGCAGCTCGATCCGTGGTCATCGTGGGGAAGGTCGTTCTGGTGGTGGTTCATCGGGGCAGCTCCTCGGGCCGTGCGCGGTGATCGCGACGTTAGGGGCACGACGCGGACCGCCGACCGGACGGCCGGCCTCCGCACGGTGAACGCCCGGGGAACGTCCCCCGCAGACCGCCGCTCCCCCAACCGGCTTCCGCGGCCTGGTCAGTGGCCGCCCTTCGGTTCGGTGCAGCCGCCGTCCAGGTACATGCCGTGCGGGTGGATGTCGGGCCTGGCGGTCAGCAGGCCGCTCACGCAGAGAACGGCTTCGGGGATTTCGAGGTCGAAGCCGGGAGTGCCGGCGGAGGTGTGGACGTCGACCAGCTCGGCCGGGTAGCCGAGGCGTTGGAGGGCCGCGCGGAGGCCGGCTTCGCCGACGGCGGCCGACGTGCCGGCGGGCCGCAGGGCGTCCGCGATCCGTGCCGCGTGGGCCTCGCCACGGCACTGGGCGTCGGCCAGGAGCCTGACGGTCTGTTTGTAGGCGTGGTTCTCCGCGTACTTGTCGGCCCAGGTACCGCCGTCGCCCGTGGGGGCGGCGGCCGGGGCGGACGGCGGTGTGGCGGCGACGCCCGCGCATTTCGCCGCGACCTGGGGGAAGAGCCGGTCGTGGCGGGCCAGGGCCTCGGCTCCGGCCTGGCCGGGCTCTCGGGTCGGGGTGGTCGCGGTGGTGGCGGTGGTGGAGGCGCCGCCCGGTGCGCTCACCGATCCGCAACCGGCCAGTGCCACGGCCGTCACGGCCACGGCCAGGCCCGCAGCCATCGAGGCCATCGCGCGCTTCATCGTCCTTCTCCCCCTTGGCCATTGACCCTTGATCGCATCATTGTCGCGCACGGGGGCGGCGGCGGGCGGGTCAGTCCGCGAACGGGCCGGAGTCTCCGAAGGCGAGGCGGGTGAAGTGCTCGGCGATGCGGTGGTGGCCGGCCTGGTCCGGGTGCAGGTCGTCGGGGAGCGGGTGGTCGTCGTGGTCGGTCCGGCCGTAGAGCGAACGGCCGTCCAGGTAGTGCAGGTTGAGGTCGCCGTCGGCGGCGCGGGCGGCGACGATGCGGGCGAGTTCGGTCCGGATGACGGTGAGGGTGAGGCGGCCCGCCGCGGTCTCGGCCGGGTCCCCGGTGGCCCGGAACCGCAGTGCCCCGGTGCTGAAGTCGGCGGCGAGGGGCCCCGGGGTGTCCTCCTGGATCGGGCAGAGGATCGAGGAGACGACGAGCAGCGGCGTGGCCGGGTGTCCTTCGCGGACGGTGTCGAGGAAGCCGTGCACCGCCGGGACGAAGGCGCGCAGGCGCATCACGTCGGCGTTGACGAGGTTGATGCCGATCTTCAGGCTGATCAGGTCGGCGGGGGTGTCGCGGATGGCGCGGGCGGTGAACGGGTCGAGCAGCGCGCTGCCGCCGAAGCCGAGGTTGACCAGGTCGACGCCGCCCGCGGCCGCCGCCAGGGCGGGCCAGGTGCCGGTCGGGTGGGTGGCGTTGGAGCCGTGGCTGATCGAGCTGCCGTGGTGCACCCAGCGACGGCGGGTGCCGTCCGGGACCGGGGTGACGGGGGCGTCGGTGTCGAGGGCGAGGAGTTCGGTGGTCTCGGTGTGCGGGAGCCAGATCTCGACGGTCTTGTCCCGTGCGGGCAGACCGGTGAACCGGGCGGTGCCGGGCGGGCCCTCGGTCAGCTCGACGCGGCCGGCGACCAGGTCGATGGTGCGCAGGTTGCCGCCGGACACCGTGGTCTGCGCCGTCAGCTGCCCGTCGACGAGGAGGTCGTACACCCCGTCGGGCGGGGTGGGCACGCCCACGTAGGCCCGCTTGGTCGGGACGGTGTGCAGGTCGATCGCGGTGGCGCGGGTGCGGAAGGCCAGCCGGACGCCGGTGGGCTGGGACTCGGCGATCGCGAGCTGTTCGTCGGGGATCTGCCGGCGGGCCCGGGCGGGCAGGCGGTGCGGCAGCAGGCCGCGTCCGGTGTGCTCGACATCGAGGTGGCCGTGCAGCAGGGCCTCGGTGACGGGGGTGGTGAGAGAGGTGTTCATCGCTGTTCCATCGGGTTCTGTGGTGAGTCCTGCCCGCGCCGTGTGCTTTCGGTCATCCGGCTATAGCCAGTATGGGATTGCCTAATATGTTTAGGCAAATGGGATTACGGCCTTGGATTCCTGGTCGCGGACTCCCCGGTCTCGGACTCCCCGGTCGCGACTGTCGGCGGCGGCCGGGGCTCAGCCCGCCAGGATGACCGTCTCCGCCGGGCCGGAGAAGCCGGCCTGCTGGGCCGGGGCGCCCGTCGCGGCGAGGCGGCGGTGCTCCTGCGGGCTGACGCCGCGGACGCGCTTGAAGGCCGCCGAGAGGGCGAAGGCGTTGCTGTAGCCGACCTTGCGGGCCGCGAAGGCGACGGTGCACTCGGGTTCGCGCAGCAGGTCGGCGGCGACGGCCAGCCGCCAGCCCGCCAGGTAGGCCATCGGCGGCTCGCCGACCAGGCCGGTGAAGCGGCGGGCCAGGCCCGCCCGCGACACCCCGACCCGCTGGGCAAGGTCGGCGACCGTCCAGGCGGTGGCCGGGTCGTCGTGCATCAGCCGCAGCACCGGCCCGACGACGGCGTCGTGCTGGGCGCGGTACCAGGCCGGGGCGCCGGAGTCGGGGGCGGCGAGCCAGGAGCGCAGCACGGAGACGACCAGCAGGTCCAGGATGCGGTCCAGGACCAGCTCCTGACCGGGCTCGTTGCGCCCTATCTCGGCGGCCAGCAGGTGCACCAGGGTGTCGTCGGCGCCGGTGCCGGCCGGGCGCACCAGCAGGGCGGGCAGGCAGGCGAGCAGGCGCTGGCCGATCTCGTGCTCGGCCTGGTAGGTGCCGGACAGGACCACCGAGGACGCCTGGTCACCCTCCCGGCCCTGCCCCCACGTCCGGACGCCGAGCGACATCACCTCGGAGACGTCCACCCCGCCGCGCGTGCAGACCTGCCCGGGGCCGACGATCACGTCCACGGGGGTGTCCGGGTCGTCCGCCACCGTGTACGGCTCCGGGCCGCGGACGATCGCCACGTCGCCGGGGTGCAGCAGCAGCGGCGTGCCGCGCTCGGGCAGGATCCAGGCCTCGCCGCGGACCATCGTCACCACCGACAGCGGGGCCCGGTCCTCGATCCGCAGCGACCACGGCGGGGTGAGGATCGAGCGCAGCAGGAACGCACCACGGGCCTTGGGGCCGTCGAGGAGTCCCGTCAGAGTGTCCATGGCCCCAAGTGTAGACGGCAAGACATCATTTGACGGTTCGTCATTTGAGAGGGTCTTGAGTGATCGAGGTGGCCCGAGCGGCCCGGATGCCGGATGATCGGCGCACGGGGGACGAACCGATACGCAGATAGCAGATACGCAGAGACAGTGAGGGGCTACGAAGATGGAACTGGCACGCACACTCGCACTGGTGGCGGCCACCGTCACCTGTGGACTGACCGCCGGGTTGTTCTACGCCTTCGCGTGCTCGGTCATGCCCGCGCTCGCGCGGGTCGAGGACCGCACCTTCATCGAGGTCATGCAGCGCATCAACGTGGCCATCCTGAACGGCTGGTTCGTCCTCGGCTTCGTCGGCGCGCTCCTCACCACCGGCGCCGCCGTCGCCCTCCACCTGCCCTCCGACGGCCACCACGCGCTACCCGCCACCGTGGCCGCCCTGGTGCTCTACATCGCCGCGATCGGCGTCACCCGCTCCGTCAACATCCCGCTCAACGACGAACTCGCCGCCGGCGGCGAGCCCCGGCGCATCACCGACCCGGCCGCCGTCCGGGGGCGCTTCGAAGCCCGCTGGGTCCGCTTCAACGTGCTGCGCGCCCTGCTCTGCACCGCCGCCGTCGCCTGCCTCGCCTGGGCGCTGATCCTGCACGGCCAGGCCTGACCCCGCGCCCGGTCGGCCCCCGGATACGCCTTCGAACTCCCGCGCGTGGCGTGGGAGTTCGAAGGCGTATCCGGGCCTGGTCCCGCCCTAGCCGCAGAGGGTCCCGAAGGTGTACCCGCGCGCCTTGAGGGTGGAGAGGATCGTCGGGAGCGCGGCGGCGGTCTGGCTGCGGTCTCCGCCGCCGTCGTGCAGCAGGATCACCGAGCCCGGGCGGACGTTCTTCAGCACCCGGGACTGGATGGCCGCCGTTCCCGGCCGGGACCAGTCGGTCGGGTCCACCGACCAGAGCACGACCTGCTTGCCGAGCGCCGCCGCGCGCGAGCGCACCGTGCCGTTGACCGCGCCGTAGGGCGGGCGCAGGCAGCTCGGGGTGCGGCCGGTCCGGGCCCGGATCGCCTTGTCCGTGTTCGCCACCTGGGCGTCGACGGCGGAGGCCGAGAGCCGGCGCAGGTCCGGGTGCGACCAGGAGTGGTTCTGCACGCTGTGGCCGGCCCGGGCGACCTGCCCGGTGAGCGCCGGATGGGCGGCGACGTTCTGCCCGATCTCGAAGAACGTCGCGCGCACGCCGTAGCGGGCGAGGATGCCGAGGATCCTCGGCGTGTACGTGGGGCTGGGGCCGTCGTCGAAGGTGAGGTAGACGACCTTCCCGCCCTTGTCGGCCTTGGCGCCCGCCGCCTCGGCGGGTGCGGCCGGCACCGCGACCGCCGCTCCCGCCACCAGGGCGACGGCGAGTGCACCGATCGCGGTCCGAATCCGCCCAACCGCCCTGCGCCTGCCGGAATGTACGGCCATGCCTGCCCCCTGCCCCTGGTGCCGGAACCGCCCTGTACCGACCAGTCTGCGCCGAGGTGCGCCGCGGCCGCGACCGGCCGGGGGTGAATTCGGCCAGCTGATCGGCGGGTTGACCAGCGGCGGGAACAGGCCTGGCACGGGCTCCGGGCACGGCGACCGCCCCCGGTGGGATCCACCAGGGGCGGCAACCCCTTTGCGGGGCCGGACCGTTCAGCGCGATGCGCGGCCGTGCAGGACCAGCGCCCGGGTCAGGGCCGCCAAGCCGCCCGTGCAGAGCAGTGTGCGGAGCATGTTGGTGGCCACCCAGGTGCCCTCGAACTTGGCGCGCACGCCCGCGAAGTCGGTGATCTGGGACGGGTCACCGGCCTGCGCCAGCTGGTTGTTGAGCGGGATGTTGACGCCCATGGTGACCATCAGGGCCACCACGTAGAGCACCGTCGCCCCGGCGGCCCACAGCGCCGCCTGCCGGCGCCCGGCCTTGTGCTGGAGCCAGGCCGCCACGCCCGTCGCCACGAAGGCGCCGACGAAGACCAGGCCGAACATCCCGTTCTCGATCGACTTGTTGATGTGCTGCATCGCCGTCACGTACGTCCGGTCGTCGCCCGCCGCGAGGCCCGGCATCACGGACACGTCGAAGGCGAAGAACAGGCCCGCCATCAGGCCCATCGCGATGGTGGCGCCCGCCAGGACGGGCCCGGCGGCCTTGCTCCGTGCGGCGGGGGCCGCCGAGGCGCCCGGCGCGAGGCCGCCGAAGGAGGA
The DNA here is from genome assembly GCF_042887425.1 of Kitasatospora sp. NPDC057940. Lineage (NCBI taxonomy): Bacteria > Bacillati > Actinomycetota > Actinomycetes > Kitasatosporales > Streptomycetaceae > Kitasatospora > Kitasatospora sp. NPDC057940. The sequence goes on along the minus strand of NZ_JBHVPH010000047.1, from coordinate 636 downwards.
TGGAGCGGAGTAGGAAGCTGGAGTCGCGGTCTGGTTCGAGCGCATCGGTAATCCTTCGATTTCTCCCCGGCCCCCGCCCAGCGCGGGGGCCACCACGGTGCCCGGGCACCGGCTTCCGTACCGCTCCCGGGTTCGACCCGGATGGACGGTCAGGAAGTCGGCGAGGCCCGGCACCGACGATCAACGAAACTGACTGGTCTGCGAGTTGTGCGGCGCGGTGGGCGGCTCACACGTCCCAGACCCCGGACGCGGCGGCCTCGCGGGCGAAGTCGGCGAAGTCCCGCGGCTCACGCCCCAACGCCCGCCGCACCCCGTCCCCCAACGAAGCGTTACGACCGTCCAGGATCACCGAGAACAGCTCCGCGAAGTCCCCCGGCAGACCCGCCTCCTCCAACACCCCCCGGTACACCGCCTCCGACACCGCCTCGAACCGCACCTCACGACCCGTCGCCCGCGACAACTCCACCGCCACATCCGCGAACGACAGCAACCGCGGCCCCGTCAACTCGTACACCTCCCCCGCATGCCCCGCCTCCGTCAACGCCGCCACCGCCACATCCGCGATGTCCTCCGCATCCACGAACGGCTCCACCGCACCCCCCACCGGCAACGCCAACTCCCCCGCCAGCACCGGAT
>NZ_JBHVPH010000046.1:0-37671 GCF_042887425.1 Kitasatospora sp. NPDC057940 | reverse complement strand
CCGGCGATCGGGTGGCCGCCACGGGGAGCCGGTCAGTGCCGGTGCGGCGCGCGCGAGTTCAGCGACTCCTCCAGGCTGGTGGTGAACTCGCTCTGCACCCCGGCCAGTCGATCGTGGCAGCGGAAGCGGTCGAGCGCCGAGCGCAGCCGGTCCAGGGCCTCCAGTTCACGGCCCCGGCTCAGCAGGTAGGAGGCGTGCGACTGTTCGGCGATGGCCTGGAGGTAGAGCAGGCCCGCCTCCTCGCAGCCGGCCAGCAGCCGGTGCCAGGCCAGGTCGACGGTCTCGCTGCGCCCGTGCGGGGGCAGGGTGTGCGCCTCGGTCAGCATCGACCACAGGTGGATCGAGGTGACCGGGCGGGCGGGCAGCAGCTCCCTGGCCTCCCGGGCCTGCCGCAGCGCGCCCTGCCGGTCCCCGGCCAGCATGCTCACCCAGCTGTGGTGGACCAGGGCGACGGCCAGCGGCCTGGGGTCGCCGGACTCCACGGCCAGCGCGGCCGAGCCGGACGCCAGCCGGGCGGCCTCGGTCGCGCTGCCCAGGATCGCGGTGATCAGCGACTGGGTGGCGAGCGCGCGGGCGTACGCGGCGCGGCCCGCGGGCCCGGTCGCGGCCTCGCCGGCGGCCACCGCCCGGCGCGCGGCCTCGGCCGCCTCCTGGCGGCGTTCCAGCCCGAGCAGCGCGTTCGCCCGGGCGCCGTGCAACTGGGCGGCGGCCAGGTCGTCGTCGCACCGCTCGGCCGCCCGGACGCCCGCGTGCAGGCAGCCCAGCCAGTCGGTGAACCGGCTGGAGCCGTAGTACAGCGGGCCGGCGGCCTGGGCCAGCCGCCAGACCCGGTCCGGGTCGTCGGCGGTGCCGGTGATCAGCGCGCGGATCGCGGGCTCCTCGGCCTGGAACCAGTCCAGTGCGGCGCGGATGCCGTCGGCCGGCGGCAGGGCCCGCGGCGGGTGGACGAGCGCGTCGAAACCGTCCTGGCCCGGCTCGATGAACTCGCCGCCCTGCCGCAGCGCCGCCTGGTAGTAGTCCAGCAGCCGCTCCCGGGCGAGGCGCCGGCGCGGCTCGGGCTGCTCGGCGAGCAGCCCGGCGCTGAACAGCCGGACCAGCTCGGCGCGGCCGTAGCGCCCGGGCGCCGCACCGGTGAGCAGGTGGTGGGCGGCGAGTTCGCCGAGCGACTGGCGGGCGGTGACCGGATCGGTGCCGAGCACGGCAGCGCTGGTCAGGGTGTCCACCTCCCGGCCCGGGTGGGCGGCCAGCAGGGTGAGCAGTTCGGCGGCGCCGGGGGAGAGGCGGCGGTACGTCAGGAGGAGCTCGGTGGTGACGCCGGTCGCGCCGTCGGCGTCCAGGACGGGCAGTCTGGTCCGCTCGTCGGCGAGTTCGGCGACGAGTTCGGCGATCGTCCAGTCCGGGCGGGTGGCCAGCCGGGCCGCGGCGATCCGCAGCGCCAGCGGCAGGTGGTCGCAGAGCCCGGCCAGTTCGGCGGCGGCGGCCGGTTCGGCCCGCAGCCGGTCGGGGCCGAGCGCGCGTTCCAGCAGCCGCAGGGAGTCGTCCTGGGGCAGCGGGGGCAGCCGCAGCAGGGCCGCACCGTCGGCGGCCACCAGCCCCTCCAGCGAGCCGCGGCTGGTCACCACGGCGGCGCAGCCGGGCCCCTGCGGCAGCAGGTCGGCGACCTGGTCGGCATCGGCGGCGTCGTCCAGGACCACCAGCAGGCGCCGCCCCCTGGTCCGGTCGCGGTAGAGCGCGGCCCGGTCGTCCCGGTCCTCGGGGACGGCGCCCTCGGAGACCCCGAGGGCCCGCAGGAAGCCGCCGAGGGCGGCCTCCGGGTCGGCCGGGCCGGCCGGGTCGAGGCCCCGCAGGTCGGCGAACAGCTGACCGTCCGGGAAGTGCGGGGCGCGGCGGTGCGCCCAGGCGGTGACCAGCGCGCTCTTGCCGGCCCCGGCCGGTCCGACCACCACGGCCAGGCCTTCACCGGCGCGGTCCGGGCCGCACTCGCCGTCCAGCCAGCCGCCTTCGTTGTCCCGGCCGACGAAGTCGACCGGGCGGCGCGGGAGTTGGCGGGGCACCCGCGGCGCGGCCGGAGGGGCCGCCGAGCGGGCCGGGGCCGGCTGCTCGGCCCGGCCCCCGGACAGCACCTCGGCGAGCGCCGCCTGGAGCGCCGGGCCGGGCCGGATCCCCAGCTCGCGGTCCAGCCGCACCCGGGCCTGGTGGTAGGCGGAGAGCGCGTCCGCCGGCCGTCCGGCCTGGTGCAGGCAGCGCATCAGCAGTGCCACCAGCTCCTCGCGCAGCCCGTCGGTCCGCACGTGCTGCTCCAGGGCCGGCACCGCCGCCACCCCGCTGCCCTGGCGCAGCCGCAGCCCGGCCCAGCTGAGCACGGCGGCGGTGCGGGCCTGCTCCAGCTGGTCGACCACGGCCGCGCGCACGGTGGTGTCGGGCAGGTCGGCCAGGGCCTCGCCGCGCCACAGCCGCAACGCCTGCTCCAGCAGCGCGATCGCCTGCGCGTCCGCCGTGCCGCAGCCGAGTCCGGCCTGTTCGGCGGCCTGGTCGGTCAGCGCCTCGAAGCGCAGCGCGTCCACCTCCTCGGCCGGACCGGCCAGCAGGTAGCCGGACGAGCGGGTGTGCAGCACGAACGGGGTGTCGGCGATCGCCTTGCGCAGCGCCGCCACGTGCCCCTGCAAGGCGGCCCGGGCACTGGCCGGCGGCCGCTCGCCCCACAGCAGCTCGCAGAAGCCGTCCACCCCGACCACCCGGCCCAGCCGCAACGCGAGCAGCGCCAGGATCGCCCTGCGCTGCGCCCCCGGCAGCGAGGCGAAGCCGTCCGCCCCGGCCCGCAGCTCCACCGGGCCGAGCAGCCGAATCCGCACCAGTACCCCCACTTCACCCCACGACGGGCAGGGCGTCCCCCCGCCCCATTGACGTCCGGGGCGTTCCCCGGGGTGGAGCAGTGTAGTGCCCTGAAGTGTCCTGTTCGCGCCAGATCGCCCACTCCCCGGGCGCCGCCGGGTCGCGGTGCCCGGCGGAACGGACGTCGATGCCGGGCCCTGCGGATCTTGCCGGGTCCGGGCCCGACCCGACAAGATCCACCGGATCCGGGCAGACCCCATCCGGCCGCGTGCACGCGACCGGACCAGGCCTATCCTCTGACAACGCCGGGAAGACGCCGGAGGTTGTCGTCGGCGGCGGATCCGATCGGCGACAGGGGAGGAGAGGGCCGCATGCACATCGATCTGCTCGGGCCGGTCGCCGTACGGCGGGACGACGGGACGACGGTCACACCCTCGGCCCCCAAACGCCGCGCGCTGCTGAGCACCCTCGCCATCCGGCTCAACCAGACCGTCGGCACCGACGAGCTGATCGAGCTGGTCTGGGACGGCGACGCGCCCCCCACCGCCCGCGCCGCGCTCCAGGGGCACGTCGCGGCCCTGCGCCAGCTGCTCGACGGCCCCGGGCTCACCCTGGGCACCCGCGGCGCCGGCTACCTGCTGGCCGGCGACCCCGACCGGGTGGACCTGCTGCACTTCCGCGGGCTCTGCGACCGGGCGGGCGTGCTGCGGCCCGCCCCGGCCGCGCCCGCCGCGAGCACCGAGCCCGAGCCGCACGATCCGGCCGTGCCCCTGCTGCGCGCGGCCCTGGACCTGTTCCGCGGCCCGGCCCTCGTCGACTGCGGCTCCGTCCTGCTGCGCGAGCGCACCCTGCCGCACGTCACCGACCTGCGGCTGCGCGCCCTGGACCGGCTCGCCGAGGGCCTGCTCGGGGCCGGCCGCGGCGGCGAGCTGGCCGCCGAGCTGGCCGAGGCGGCGGCCGCCCACCCGACCCGGCAGACGCTGGTCGCCCGGCTGGTCCGCTGCCTCGACCAGGCCGGCCGCCGGGACGAGGCGGCGGCCTGGTACGACCGGGCGGTGGCCCGGCTCTCCGGCCCGCCCGGTCCGGAGCTGCGCCACGCCGGTGAACGGTCGGCGGACGGCCCCGAGCGGGAGGCGCCGCCCAGACCCGCCCGGCTTCCGCGGCGGGGTGCGCCGGACCGCAGGTTCACTGGCCGGTCGGCCGAATTCGCCCGGCTCGACGAGGCCCTGGCCGCCGCCGTCCGGTCCGGCCATCCGATCCTGGTCACCGGACCGGCCGGGGTCGGCAAGACCAGCCTGGTCCAGCACTGGGTGCAGCGGTCCACCGGGCACTTCCCCGACGGGGTCCTGCACGCCGAGCTGGGCGGCTTCGACCCGGCCGGGCCCCGCGAACCCGCCGACGTGCTGGCCGGGTTCCTGCTCGCCCTCGGCGAGCCGGCGGGCGCCCTGCCCGCCTCGCCCGAGGAGCGGGAGCAGCGCTACCGGGAACTGCTGGCCGGCCGCCGGCTGCTGATCGTGCTGGACGACGCGCGCTCGTACGAGCAGCTCGCCCCGCTGCTGCCCGACCCGCCCCCGCCGGGGGACGGCCCGGACGGGGCCACGAACGGGGACGGGGACGGGAACGAGGACGGGAACGGGGACGGGAACGCCGGCACCCGCGGCACCCCCGTCGTCGTCGTCACCAGCCGCAGCCGGCTGCGCGACCTGCTGGTCCGCGACGGCGGCATCCCGCTCCCGCTGGGCGTGCTCGGCGCCGAGGACGCGGCCGAACTGCTCGCCCGGACCCTCGGCCCGGCCCGGGTCGCCGCCGAACCGCAGGCGGCCGCCGACCTCGCCGCGGCCTGCGACCACCTGCCGCTCGCCCTGCGGCTGGCCGCCGCCCGGCTGGCCGCCCGCCCCGGCTGGACCCTGGGCGACCTGGCCGCGGAACTCGCCGACGAGCAGACCGGCCTCGCCACCCTGGCCGGCACCGACCGCGGCCCGATCGGCGTCACCACCGCCCTGGACCACACCTACCGGACCCTGCCGCCCGCCCCCGCCCGGCTGTTCACCCTGCTCGGCCTGCACCCCGGCGCGGTGATCGACACCGCCACCGCCGCCGCGCTCGCCGACCTGCCGCTCGCTACCACCCGCACCCTGCTGACCCGCCTCGACGCCGTCCACCTGCTGGAGGAGGCCACGCCCGGCCGCTACGCCCGGCGCGAGCTGGTCCGGCGCTACGCGGCCGGGCAGGCCGCCGAACTCACCTGCGACGACCGGTTCGTCGCCCTCGACCGGCTGATCGCCCACTACCTCGCGGTCACCGCGGCCTGGACCACCGGCGGCTGCACCACCGCCGCCTGGACGCCCGAGGGCGCCGGCGCGGCCCCGGCGGAGGCGGCCGCCTGGTTCCGCCGCGAGGAGAGCGCCCTGCGCGCGGTGGTGGTCTGCGCCGAGCAGTTCGGCCGGACCGCCGAATCCTGGCAACTCGCCCACCGGATCGGCCTGCTGTACGAGACCACCGGCCACGACCGGACGCACTGGCGCGCCGTCACCGAGGCCGGCCTGCGCGCCGCCCACGGCTGCGCGGACCAGGCGGCCGTCGCCCGGCTGGCCACCGACCTCGCCGTCCTGCACGTCGACCGCGCCGCCCATCGCACCGCCGTCCAGCAGCTGGAACGGGCCGTGGCCGCCGCCGACCGGGCCGGCGACCAACTGCTGCGCCACCAGTGCCGCGCCCGGGTGGCCGGTGCGCTGCTGCGGGCCGGCCGCTACGACCAGGCCCTGCCGCTGATGACCGACCTGGTGAGCGCCGCCCGCACCCCGGCCGTCGGCGGCCTGCTCGTCCGCGCGCTCACCGACCTCGCCGACGCGCTGGTCCTGGCCGGCTCCCCGGGCCCGGCCCTGGTCCACGCCGACGAGGCCGTCCGGGTCGCCACCACCCGCTCCGGCGCCGAGGCCGTCCTCGCCACCCAGAGCCGGGCCCGCGCCCTGCACGCGCTCGGCCGCCGCGACGCCGCCCTGTCCACGGCCCGGCTCGCCGTCGCCCTGGGCCGCACGGTCGGCGACACCGGGCTGGAGTCCCGCACCCACGGCCTGCTGGCCGACCTGCTGTGCGAACTGGGCCGCACCACCGAGGGCGCCGTCGCCAGGCGGCAGGCGGCCCGGGCCCTGGCGGCGGGGGAGCGCTGACGGTGCGCCGCCCCGCAGCCGCCGCAACAGCAGCTCTGCCCGCCCGCTCGCCCTGCTCGTCCCGTCCGATCGGCAGAACCACAGGCGGAACTATGGGCAGAACCAGCACGCGCGGCCGTCCCGCCGGCAGGCGGGACACGGCGGCCCGCACCGGGGTGCCCGGCGCCTGAGCTGGGCGCTCGATGCTGGGAAAGCACTGGGCACGAGGCATACTTCTGCCCGGGCATACTTCTGCCTGGGACGGTCGATCAGGCACAACGCCTGGCAGAAGTAACGGCGCTAGCAGGGGCGGGACATGACGGCTGTGAGCGGCACGGGAACGGGCACGGACTCCGAGGGGGCCGGCGACTTCGGCCGCCTGCTGGCCGGGCACCGGGTGGCGGCGGGCCTGACCCAGGAGGAGCTCGCCGCGGCGGCCGGCGTCAGCCTGCGCGCCGTCGGTGACATGGAGCGCGGTCGCACCCGCGGGCCGCAGCGTCGCACCGTCCGGGCCCTGGCCGAGACGCTGAGCCTGGACGCCCCGCAAGCCGCCGCGCTGGACCGTGCCGCCCAGTGCGGCCGCCCCCGGGGGACCAGGCCGGTGTCGGCCGCCGCCCCCACCCGCGGGCCGGCCGCCCCCGCCCCGGCCCTCGCTCCCGTCCCGGCCCCCGTCGGACCGGCCGGACCGGCCGAGACCGGGGACGCCGAGACCGGGGACACCGCGCCCCCCGCCCCGCTCGTGCCGGGCGCCCTCGCACTGCCCCGCGACATCGCCGACTTCACCGCCCGCGAGGACGCCCTCGCCCTGCTGGCCGAGCTGGCCGAGGACGACCGGCCCGCCCACCCCCGGGTGGTGCTGATCAGCGGTCAGCCCGGCCTGGGCAAGACCGCCTTCGCCCTGCACGCCGCCCACACCCTGGCCCCCTTCTTCCCCGACGGGCAGCTCTCGCTCGACCTCGGCGGCATGGCCGCCACCCCGCTCTCCGCCCGCGACGCGCTCGGCCAGGTGCTGCGCGCCCTGGGCGTGGCCGACAACGCGGTGCCCGCCGGGACGGAGGAGCGGGCCGGCCTCTACCGGGCCCTGGTGCGCGAGCGCCGGCTCGTCCTGATCCTGGACAACGCCGCCGACGAGAGCCAGGTGCGCCCGCTGCTGCCCGGCTCCGGGCCCGCCGTGACCCTGGTGACCAGCCGCAACGCCCTGCCCGGACTGGAGTCGGTGCTCCGCCTGCGGCTGGAGGCCCTGGCCCCGGGCGAGGCCGCCGACCTGCTGGCCCGGATCGCCGGCCGCGAGCGGATCGACGCGGCGCCCGACGCCACCGCCGAACTGGCCCGGCTCTGCGGTTACCTGCCGCTCGCGCTGCGCATCGCCGGGCAGCGGCTGGTGGCCCGCCCGCAGCAGCCGGTCAGCCATCTGGTGCGCCAACTGGCCGCTGAGGAGAACCGGTTGGACCTGCTGGAGACCGGGGACCTGGCCGTCCGCCCGGCCTTCGCGCTGTCCTACCGGCGGCTGCCGGCCCAATCCCAGCTGGTGCTGCGCCGCTCCGCACTGACCGCCGGGCACGACTTCACCGCCGCCGTCGCCGCCGCCTACGCGGGCCTGCCGGTCGGCCGGACCGAACTCGTCCTGGAACAGCTGATCGACGCCGGGCTGGTGCAGCTCGCCACCCCGGAGCGCTACCGGCTGCACGACCTGGTCCGGCTCTACGCGGGCGAGCGGCTCGGCGCCGACGAGGGCCCCGAGGCGGTGGCGCAGGCCCGGGCCAGGGCCGGCGACTGGCTGCTGAACCGGGCCGCCGAGTACGGTCTCCGGTTCGACCCGGACCACACGACGGCGGACCCCGACACCGATCCCGACGCCGACGCGGACCGCACCGGCCCCCCGGTGCCGCTCACCGAGGCGGCGCGCTGGCTGGAGGAGGAGCACCCGGAGTGGCTGGCCGCCCTCCACCAGGCCTTCGCCGCCGGCCGGCACCGGGAGGTGATCGACACCGCCGAGGCCATGCACTGGTTCTCCGACCGGCTGCTGAGCTGGGACATCTGGGCCGAGGTCTTCCAGCTGTCGGTCGACGCGGCCCGCGCCTGCGGCGACCAGCTGGCCGAGGCCGTCCACGTCAACTACCTGGCGTGGACGTACGTCACCTGCCTGCACCGCTACCAGCGCGGCATCGAGCTGGCCAACGAGGGGCTGGAACTGGCCCGCCGGATCGGCGCCCGCGAGCAGGAGGGCTGGGCGCTGACCTACCTCGCGGCGGGCCTCCGGCACCTGCACCGGCACCTGGAGGCCATCGACGCCTACCACCGGGCCGCGGACGCCTTCGCCGCCGTCAACAGCCGCGCCGGCTGGATCGGCCGGCTGGTCACGCTGCGCGGCGCGGCCAACTGCCTGCGCGACTCGGGCCGGGCCGAGGAGGCGGTGGAGTCCCGCCGGCGCGCGCTGGCCGGAGCGCTGGAGCTGGTGGAGCGCTGGTCCTCTCCGCTGATGCACCTGGCGGCGGCCATGACGGCACACGAACTCGGCCTGGACCGCGCCGCGTTGGGGCGCTGGCCGGCCGCCGAGAAGGCCTTCCGGCAGGCCCTGACCCACTACGAGGAGATCGGCCGGCCGGACAGCATGACCAAGACCCTCACCGAGCTCGGCACCGCCCTGATCGAGCAGGGCCGCGCCGAGGAGGCCCGCGAACTCCTCACCGAGGCGCTCACCGACCTCAGCGCGGACGGCCCCCGGCAGGGGCGGCGCCGGACGGGGTGAGGCGGGGAGCCCGGCGGGCGGGGTGAAGCCCGCGTCGGGAGGGCCCGGGGCCTGGGGCCCGAAACGCGCACGCCCGCACGGCGGGTGGGCCGTGCGGGCGCGTGAGCGGCGGACTGTGCGGGATGGTCAGATCCGGGTGTCCTCGACCACCGGCAGCGTGTGGTTCTCGGCGAAGGCGCTCGGGGCGAACGAGTTCCGCGGCGCGACGGCCGGCTTCTTGCCGCAGAAGGCCGGCTCCAGCGCGTTCATCAGGCCCTGGGTCACGGAGCCGTTGTTGGAGGCGTTGGCGAACACGACGACGGAGCGCTTGCCGTCCGGGGTGGCGAACGACTGGGTCTGGAAGCCCTGGACGATGCCGCCGTGGCCGTACACGTCACCGCAGGACAGCGAGATGCGGCGCAGCCCGAGGCCGTAGCTGATCTTGGCGGTGGGGGTGGCCAGGGCGGCCGTCATCTGCTTCAGCGAGTCGTCCGAGACCAGCCCGCCGGAGCTGCCCGCCATCAGCGCGGTGAGGAAGTGGTCGAGGTCGGCGGCGTCGGAGATGACCGCGCCGGCCGTCCACACCCAGGAGCCGGTCTGCTCGGTGGAGTCCAGCAGCGGCTTGGTGCGGTCGTCGTTGGTGAGGTAGCCGGTGACGTGGGCGCCCTGGATCGTCTGGTCGGGCACGACGAAGGAGGTCTTGCTCAGGCCCAGCGGCTCGATGATCCGCTCGCGCAGGACGTCCTCGTAGGGGCGGCCGGTGAGGTGCTCGACCGCGAGGCCCATCAGGACGAAGTCGGTGTTGGAGTAGGAGTACCGGCTCCCGGGCGTGTACTGCTGGCCGTGCTTGACGGACATCGCCACCAGGTCGCGCGGCGCGTACACGTTGGTGCGGATGCGCGCCTCGAAGGCGCTGGTGGTCTCCTCGCCGGCCTGCTCCAGCAGGTCGTTGGTGTGGTCGTAGATCCCGGCGCGGTGCTCCATGACCTGGCGGCCCGTCATGGTCCAGGTGTCCGGCAGGGTGCCGGCCGGCAGGTAGTCGCGCAGCGGCTTGTCGAGGTCGATCAGGCCCTGCTCCGCCAGCTGCATCACGAGAACGGCGTTGAACATCTTGCTGTTGCTGCCGACCCGGAACCTCCACGAGGAGTTCATCGGGGTGCCGTCCAGATCGGCCTTGCCGACGGCCAGCGAGCGGGTGGTCTCGGCGTCGCCGTGGTCGCGGATCACCGCGAAGGCGCCCGGGGCGCCCGCGTCGGTGGTGGCCTGGAGGGCGGCGCGCACCGCGGCCGTGTCCGGGGTGGGCGCGCCGGTGGTGCCCTGGTCGGCGGCCACGGCCTGCGCGGCCCCGGTCGCCAGCAGGACGACACCCGCGGCCGCCACCGCGAGCGGACGCAGAAGGCTGATCTTCGCCATGATCCTCTGTTCTCTCACTCGGCTGACGCGGCGTCGGCCACGTCCTCGAAGATCCACTATCACCGGAGGGGCCCGCGGCTGGCAAAGTGAACCCGATCGGGTGCACCATCCGTTTCCCGACCCGGGGTCAAGGTTTTACCTGCTGTCGTCTACCCGCGTCGACCGATCCACCCGATGCTGTTCGGGCGCCTCGCGCGTGCTCCCGCACCTTCGCCCAGGCCTTCCCCCTCATCGATCGTGGAGTTCCGCATGCCCCTGGCCACCTCCGCGCGCCGGGTCGGCGCGCTGCTGCTCGCCGCCGCCGGTCTGATACCGCTGTCCGGCACCGCCCGGGCCGCCACCGCCGCCACGTACACGCCGATCGTGTTCCCGGACCAGGACCACGGCGTCGTCTACGACCTCATCAACTCGGCCACCCGCTCGGTGGACGTGACGATGTACGAGCTGCGCGACACCACCGCCGTCAACGCCCTGATCGGCCGCAAGCGGGCCGGCCTGACCGTCCGGGTGATCCTCGACGGGAAGCACAGCTCGGTCAACGGCGCCGCCTACTCGGCCCTGCGGGCCGCCGGCGTCGGGGTGACGTACTCCTCCTCCGCGTTCGTCTACACCCACCAGAAGACCGTCACCGTGGACGGCGCCAAGTCCCTTGATCCTGACCGGGAACCTGGACTCCACCTACTACTCCAGCAGCCGCGACTACGGGGTCGTCGACACCGACGCCAACGACGTCGCCGCGATCGAGCAGGTCTTCGCCGCCGACTACGCCCAGACCTCGATCACCCCCTCCGACGGCGACAACCTGGTCTGGTCGCCCACCGACTCGCAGGCCCGCCTGCTGGACCTGATCAACGGCGCGCAGCACACGCTGGACCTGGAGCAGCTGGAGTTCGGCGACCAGGCCCTGGTGGACGCGGTCGCCGCGGCCGCCGGCCGGGGCGTCACCGTGCGGGTGGTGGGCATGAACCCGTCGTCCTACAGCAGCTACTTCGACCAGGTGGTCACGGCCGGCGGCCAGGTGGTCACCTACTCCTCGACCACGGGCCTGTACATCCACGCCAAGGCGATCGTCGCCGACTACGGCACGCCCTCGGCCAAGGTGTTCGCCGGTTCGGAGAACTTCTCCGACAACTCGCTGAACAACAACCGCGAACTGGGCCTGATCACCACCGACTCCGGCGTGCTGACCGCCGTCGAGTCCACCGCCGCCCGCGACTTCGCCAACGGCACGCCCTACTAGACCGGTTCGTCGCCGGCCCGATCGACGTCCGCGCCCGGGCCGCACCCTACCCAAGGAATTGTCATGACTTCGTCCACCAAGCCCGGCTCCCGCCGCACCGCCACCGCCCTCGGCTCGGTGGCCGCGCTGGTCGCGGCCTCCGCCGGCCTCTGGGCCGCCACCGCCTCCACCGCGCAGGCCGCCGCCCTGCCCGCGCCCGACCACATCGTCGTCGTGGTGATGGAGAACCACGCCTACAACCAGGTCGTCGGCAGCAGCAGCGCCCCCTACCTCAACTCCCTGGCCACCGGCGGCGCCAACCTCACCCAGTCGTTCGGCATCACCCACCCCAGCCAGCCGAACTACTACGCCCTGTTCTCCGGCTCCACCCAGGGCGTCACCGACGACAGCTGCGTCTCCGTCGGCGCCCTCCAGGGCCCCAACCTGGCCTCCGAGGTCACCGCCGCCGGCAGGACCTGGGCCAGCTACAACGAGACCCTGCCCGCCCAGGGCAGCACCACGTGCAGCAGCGGCAAGTACGCGCAGAAGCACAACCCCTGGTTCGGCTTCGGCAACGTCCCGCTGAACTCGGCCAGGACCTTCGCCCAGTTCCCGACCGACTACACCACCCTGCCGAACGTCTCCTTCGTCGTACCGAACCTCTGCAGCGACATGCACGACTGCTCGGTCGGCACCGGCGACACCTGGATCAAGAACAACCTCGGCGCCTACGCCACCTGGGCCAAGAGCCACAACAGCCTGCTCGTGGTGACCTTCGACGAGGACAACCGGCTCGCGGGCAACCGCATCCCGACCGTCTTCTACGGCGCCCACGTCACCCCCGGCAGCACCTCCTCCGCCACCTACAACCACTACAACGTGCTGCGGACCCTGGAGGACCTCGCCGGCGCCACCACCCACGCGGGCAACGCGGCCAACGCCGCTGACATCACCGGCATCTGGAACTGAGTCCCGCAGCCCTGACCGTCCGCCAGGAGCCGTCTCCGGACCACCGGCCGCCCCGCGCCCGTCGCGCGGGGCGGCCGTCGCGTCCGAGGTCGACAGCGGCGCGGTGGGCGGTGAGGATGGGGGCGTGCGATTCGATGCCGTGCCGATGCCGGAGCGGGTGGGGGAGCGGCCCCGGGACGTCCGGGGCTATCCGGTGCCGGCGATCACGCCGTGGCGGGGCGGCGAGCCGCAGTTCGCGCTGACCGACCACGAGCGCAGCGCGAACTGCGCGCTGGAGCGCCTCTGTTCGGTGTGCGGGGGGTTCATGGCCCGGGGCCCGGTGTGGCGCGTGGTCGGAGCGGCGGAGAGCGCGGCGATCGCGGCCGCGCTCGCCGAGGGGCGGCCGTACCGCAATCTCGCGCCGACGACGGAGGGGCCCGGCCACCGGGCCTGCATGCTCTACGCGGCGATGGTGTGCCCGTACCTGGCCCGGCCGAACGCCCGGCGCCGGGCGACGGCGCCCGGCGGCGTGGACGAGCTGACGGCGGCCGCCGTCCGCGGGGCGGTGCGGGGCGGCACGGGGGCGGTGGTCGGGTTCGGCGACTACGAGTTCGCCGTCACCGAGAGCCGGGTGCTCTTCCGCTTCCTGGACCCGGTCGAGTTCCTGCCGCACGAGTCCGCCGACGAGCACTTGCCCGCGCTGCGGGCCGAGTTGGCCTCGCGCGGCGGACTTTAGCGGAGGATTCGCGCGGTTCGCCCCGTACCGGGCACGAACCAGTGACAGACTGAGGCGGACATGACCAGTTCCTGGATCGGGGGTGGCCGTCCGTCAGAGACGGCTCCAGGGCACCGACATCGAGGAGTACGTTTCTTGACCACTCACCTCAGGCACGGCACCGGCCCGCGGAAGGTGCTGGCGCTGCTGGCGGCACTGTGCGGGATCGTCGGCCTCACCGCGCTCGGTACGACCCCTGCGGCGGCGGCCGATTCGCGGCACGCGATCTACGCCATCGCGCACCGGGTCGACACCCTGGACGGGGTGGACGCCGCGCTCGGCCACGGCGCCAACGCCATCGAGATCGACGTCTGCGCCTGGTGGAACCCGAACGAATGGCGCGCGTACCACGACTGTTCCTCGGCCGGTGAGAACCGCCTGGGCCCCAGCTTCGACAGCATGATCGACCGCATCCTCTCCAACGCCAACGCCGGACGCCGACTGTCGCTGGTCTGGCTGGACATCAAGGACCCGAACTACTGCGGGGAGCAGCCCAACCGCACGTGCAGCGTCGCCGGACTGCGCGACAAGGCGCAGCGGCTGACGGCCGCCGGGATCCAGGTGCTCTACGGCTTCTTCGAGTACCACGGCGGCAACACCCCGGACGTCGGCGGCAGGGGCTGGCAGAGCCTGGAAGGCAGGCTCGGCCCGCTGGAGGGCATCACGTCCACCGGCACCCGTGACCAGGTCCAGGGCGCCTTCAACCGGTCCGGCTCCGGATTCCCGGCCGGTCACCGGGCGATGGACTACGGCGACTCCGACATCACCAAGGGCTTCGGCAACTGCACGGAGGCCACCTACAACACGTGTGCGGAGCTGAAGAAGGGGGCCGGGGACCGCGCCGCCGGGCGGCTCGCGGCCACGCTGTCCTGGACGACCACCTACAACGACCCGTGGTACGTCGACAAGCTGCTCGGCGACGCGGGTGTGGACGGCATCATCGCGGGCTACGGCGCCTTCACCGGCGTGCGCGAGTACGACAACAGCTGGCAGTGCGCCAACGCCATCAACCTCGTCCGCGACTGGGTGAACCGCCACAGCGGCACCCACCGCATGGCCAACAGCGGCGACCGGCTGTTCCGCTAGGCCTCTCCGGCGGCGTTCTGGAGCCGGGCTGCTCGAACTGTCGAGCAGCCCGTCCGGCTGTCCCGCGTCCACGACCTCCGGCGCGCCCTCACCCGGCGCGGAAGAGTGGAGTACGGCGCGATCGGCGTGCGGATGCGGCGCCGTGGCAACGGATGTGACCGCTCGGCCCCCATCCGAGGGGGCCGTCCGACGAGAGGACATCCATGCGCCCCGGACGAATCGCCGGCGCGGGCCTGGCGGCGGTGGCACTGACAGCCACCCTCGCCGGCCCCGCCCAGGCCGACAACCTGCCCGAGACCGTGTCCGCCACGGGCTCCCCGAGCGGCGTCACCGCCATCTGCCCCGAGGGACTGCACCCGGACAACGACTGGATCATCACCAACGGCGACGGCACCCGGCTCGGCGCGAACCAGCGGTGGCAGTGGAGGGACAGTGACGGCGGCAGGGGCATCATCGTCTGGATCGCCCCCTACCTCGACTCGCCGCCCCCGCCCCCGAGCATCAGGCTGACGATCTCCTGCATCTCCTGAGTGCCCGACGGCGGAGGGGGTGCGGCGGCCGCCGCACCCCCTCCGCCGTCAGCTGCTCACCATGTTCCGGGGGCTCACGGCCGGTAGGCGGGGAGGCCCTTGACGGTGGAGACCGGGGCCGGGGCGGCGGAGCCGTCGGCGGGGAGGGTGCTGACGCCGTCGGGGGTGCGGGCCGCGATGGTCAGGCCGTCGGGGGACCACGCGGGTTCGGTGTAGTCGGTGGTGGCGGCGGGGGTGAGGTCCCTCTCGTCCTGCTGGTCGATCCGGCTGGAGCGGGTGAACAGGTGGTCGTGCCCGTCGACGGAGCGGACGAAGACGACGTGTTCGCCGTCGGGGGAGAGGGCCGGCTGGGAGCCGTGGCCCAGGTCGCGGGTGGCGGGGCGGATGTAGTCGTCGTAGAGGTAGACCTCGCCGGCGGGGGTGTTGGCGTAGACGATCTCGCCGTGCCGGCCGCCGGCGTCGGCCCAGGTGTTGCCGGTCTGCGGTGGCTGCGGCCTGTCCGCGCTGCCGTCCAGGGAGGTGTGCGGGGTGAGCACCTCGGGGGTGCCGCCGACGGCCTTGGTGGGGATCTTCTCCAGGCGCAGGACGCCGCCCCTGGCGGCGGCGAAGACGATGGTGTCGAAGCGCTCGGCGGATTCGGGGAGGTCGCCGGGGCCCTGCGCGGCGTGCTGCCAGGTGGGGTGGGACCAGGTCTCGCCGCCGGGGGCCGTGGCGAGGGTGACCTTCGCGCCGCCGTCGGGGCCGGTGACGACGAGGTCGCCGTTGCCGTTGATGAAGGCCGCCCGCTTGCCGTCGGGGGACCAGGCGAGGTCGCGGACGACGGTGCCGAAGTCGACGGTGCTGCCGTTCATCGCGACGGCCCGGGTGCCGGTGCTGATGGTCAGGTGGTTGGCGGCGCTGGTGCCGTTGACCTCCTTGGTGCCCGGGGCGGGGGTGCCCGGCGTGGGGGTGCTCGGGCGGGCGGAGCCGCCCGGAGCGGTGGCGCCGGGCGCCGCGCTGCCGGGGGCGGCGGCGTCCGAGGCGGCGTTGTCGGGGCCGCAGGCGGAGAGCAGCACGGCGCCGACGGTGGTCATCACGGCGAGCGCGGCGGTGGTGCCGAATCTGTTGCGCACGGACATTTCCAGGTCCCCCCTCGGGTGCTGTTCGCGTTCGAGGAGGAGCTTCCCAGGGGGAGTTCAGCGGCCGGTGCGAGCCGTGTCACGGTCGTGGAACAACAGCTGCCCTGCTGGGAAAGTAACTTGACGCTACGTCAGAGTCCGAGGCTGGTGAGGCCGGGGTGGTCGTCGGGGCGCCGGCCGAGCGGCCAGTGGAAGAGGCGTTCGGCGGCGGTGATCGGCAGGTCGTTGATGGCGGCGTGGCGGTGTGCCATCAGGCCGACGCGGTCGAACTCCCAGTTCTCGTTGCCGTAGGAGCGGTACCACTGGCCGGAGTCGTCGCGCCACTCGTAGGCGAAGCGGACGGCGATGCGGTCGCCGTCGTGCGCCCACAGCTCCTTGACGAGGCGGTAGTCGAGTTCGCGGCGCCACTTGCGGGTGAGGAATTCGGCGATCTGCTCGCGTCCGGTGAGGAACTCGGTGCGGTTGCGCCACCGGCTGTCGGGCGTGTAGGCGAGGGCGACGCGGTGGGGGTCGCGGGTGTTCCAGGCGTCCTCGGCGGCGCGGACCTTCCGTCGGGCGGTCTCCCGGGTGAACGGGGGCAGGGGAGGGCGCTGTTCGGTCACGGGGGTCTCCTCGGGTACGGCGGAGCCGACGGCGAGAACGGTCGTTCTCACTGTAGCGGCTACCCTAGGAGAACCATCGTTCTCACGCAAAGGGCACGGCAGATGGACCAGCACGACCCGCGGGGCCTGATCCTCGACGCGGCCGAGGAACTGTTCTACGGGCAGGGCATCCAGGCGGTCGGCATGGACGCCGTCCGGGCGGCCTCCGGCCTGACGATGCGCCGGCTCTACCAGCAGTTCCCGTCCAAGGACGACCTGGTCGAGGCGTACCTGCGGCGCCGGGACGGGCGCTGGCGGGCGGACCTCGCCGCCTACGTGGCCGGCGCCGCCACGCCGCCGCGCGACCAGCTGCTCGCCGTCTTCGACTGGCTCGGCCGCTGGTTCGCCGAACCCGGCTTCCGGGGCTGCGCGTTCGTCAACTCCTTCGGCGAGCTGGGCGCCGTCTCACCGGCGG
The DNA here is from genome assembly GCF_042887425.1 of Kitasatospora sp. NPDC057940. Lineage (NCBI taxonomy): Bacteria > Bacillati > Actinomycetota > Actinomycetes > Kitasatosporales > Streptomycetaceae > Kitasatospora > Kitasatospora sp. NPDC057940. The sequence continues at coordinate 20,817 of NZ_JBHVPH010000046.1, read as the reverse complement.
TCGCGGCGACCGCCCGGCAGCACAAGGAGGAGTTCAACTCCTACCTCGCCTGCCTGGCCGAGGCCGCCGGCGCGCCGCCCGCCACCGCCGCCCAGCTGGCGCTGCTCGCCGAGGGCGCGATGACCACCGCCGCCGTGCACGGCGACCCGAGCGCCGCCGCCGACGCCAAGGCGGCCGCCCGCGTGCTGCTGGACGCCGCCCTGCCCGCCCGCATTTGACGGACCGCAGGCCGGTTGGCCCGTCAGCCCGTCAGCCCGTCAGCCCGTCAGCCCGTCAGCCCGTCAGCCCGGGACGGGGGCCGTGCGCCGCTCGAAGACCTCGGGGCGGGCCGCCTCCAGGGCGGTGGCGACGGCGCCCAGCAGGACGGCGTCCTGGCCGAGCCGGCTCGGCTCCAGCCGGGGCCGCAGCGGGGAGCGCTCGTAGAGGGCCTGCTCCAGCGGGCGCAACAGCAGGTCGGCGCTGCGCCCGATGCCGCCGCCGAGCACGACCACGTCCGGGTCGAGCAGCGCGGCGACGACGGCGAGGACGTGGCCCAGGCGGTCCACCTCCTGCCGGACGGCCTCGACCGCGGCGGGCTCGCCGAGCCTGGCCCGGGTGAACACCTTCTCGGCGGTGAGCGGCCGTCGCATCCCGAGGTCGAGGGCGGTGCGCACCACGGCGTCGGCGGAGACGGTCTCCTCCAGGGTGGTGCCGGTGCCGGTGCCGGTGCCGGTGTTGGTGCTGGTGGCGGAGGTGCAGCCCGGCAGGCGCAACAGTCCGAGTTCGCCGGCCGCGCCGTGCGCCCCCGTCAGCAGCTCGCCGTCCTTGACCACCCCCAGGCCGAGCCCGGTGCCGACCAGCAGGTAGACGAAGAGCCGGCTGCCCGCGCCCGCGCCGTAGGTGTACTCGCCGACGGCGGCGAGGTTGGCGTCGTTGGCGACGGTGACGGTGGTGCCCAGGCCGTCGGCTATTCGGTCGAACAGGCCGGGGCGGCCCCAGCCGGGCAGGCTGGCGGCGAGTCTGACGCTGCGTCTGCGCTCGTCCCAGACCCCGGGCGTGCCGGCCACGGTGTGGGCGACGGCGGTGCCGGGCAGCCCCGCCTCGGCGACGGCCTCGCGGGCGGCCGCGACGACGGCGTCGGCGACGGCGTTGGCCGAGCGTCCACGGTTGGGCAGGTCGCGGCGGGCGACGACGCATCCGGACAGGTCGGCGACGGCGACCCGCAGCCGGGCCCGGCCGATGTCGAGCCCGAGGACGTGCCCGGCGGCCGGATCGGTCTCGTACAGGACGGCGGTGCGGCCGCGCTCGGGGGCGAACCTGCCGGCCTCGCGGGCGAGTCCGGCGAGTTCGAGGGTGGCCAGCGCGGTGGAGACGGTCGGCTTGGACAGTCCGGTGTCGCGGGCGAGTTGGGCCCGGGAGAGCGGGCCGTGGCAGCGCAGCCGCTCCAGCAGGAGCCACTCGTTGTTGCTCCGGAGCCGCTGCCGGTTCCACGGCTGTTGTCCAGGCCCTGACAGTGGAGCGAGGGCGACGGGCTGCGGCGCCCCGTCCGTGGCCGTAGTCCGTCCTGCTGTGCTCATTCGGTCGATCGTAGGGCACCCGTCAGCCGACGAACGAGGACGGACGGTGAGAGCACGGGCGGTGGGCGGACGGGCGGAGCGGAAGCGCGGACCGCCGGTGGCGGCGGGGAGTCCCGGCTCCCTGCTGCCACCGGCGGTCGGATCGCCCGGCGCGGCCGCGCCCCGCCGGGTCGGGGCGTCGGGGCGGGCCTCGCCGGGCCGGGGTCCGGTCCCACACGCCGGACCCCGGGCTCGACGGGTGCGGGTCGGTCAGTCGATGGTGTAGCCGGAGCCGAAGGCGGTGACGCTGAGCGGGCCGTCCAGGTTGTAGTTGCCGGTGGCGGCGATCCGGCGCAGGCACTCGACCCGGTCGACGGACTTCCTCCATTCGTCGGCGGTGGAGGAGTTGGCCGGGTTGGTGAGGTCGTCGACGCGGACGTCGAAGAAGGCGTTCAGCCAGGTGCTCTCGCCGGCGCCGGACGGCGGGCCGACCTTGGCGTTGGTGCGGCTGATGAGGGCGGGCAGGGCGTCGTACTCGCTGCCGTTGCCGTGCTGGATGGAGGCGTCGTACAGCTCGGCGCGGGCGAGGGCGGTGGTGAGGCCGAGCTGGTCGGCCTGGTTCATGGCGGGGGTGAAGTAGCGCTGGTCGACCTGGTCGTCCTGGACCTGCCGGAAGGCGGCGTCCTGGGCGGCCTGCTTCCAGGCGGCGACGTAGTCGCTCTCGGGCAGGCCGCTGGTGTCGCCGCTGCCGGCGGCGGCCAGGCGCTCCAGCTCGGGGATGAAGCGGGCGAGCGGGTTGTCGGGGGAGACGGCGGTGTAGGCGCGGACGACCTTGAGCGCGTCGCCGTCGTTGGTGGTGAAGCCGGCGCGGCCGGCGGTGACGCCGCGGCCGTCGTTGATGTTCTCGGCGTAGCCGTACTGGAGTTCGGTGGTGCTGTTCTCGAAGATGCTGATCAGCTGGTCGGCCCGGCGGTGCTGATCGGGGGTCAGGCCGCCTGCGGACGCCCGCTGCACGGCCGCGGCGGTCGCCCGGGCGGGGGCGGGGGCGGTGGCGGCCGAGGCGGAGGTGGCGGCCCAGGCCGCACCGGCGACCAGGGCGGCTGCCGCCGTGACGGCGGCGAGGCGTCGGGTTCGGGAAACTCGCATGGGTGTGCTCCGATCTCCGGGGCGGTGCCGCCGGAGGCAGTGGGGGATGGCGCGCCGGTCGAACGGGCGCCCGCGGAGGCGAGAGAGCGAGCTCGCGGCAGCAGAGTACGGTCTGCGGTCGACGGCGGTCCATAAGGTAAGGAAAGTTTCCTAATAAAATTGCCCGGGCCCCGGAGGCGGTGCTCGGTCGTCGCCGAACGCGCCGCGCCGGTGATACCGTCCGAGCGTCTGGCGACCGACTGCCCGGCCACCGCCGGGCCCGGCCCGCAAGCTCCCCGCACCACCGAACCGGGCGCCCCGCGCGCACGCGCACACCGCGTGCCCGCCGCGTGCGCACCGCCCGCGCCGTACGCGCGCGTACCGCACGCGCCCCCGCGCCCGGCTGCTCCCACCGAACCCCGACCAGCACGGAGCACCGACCCATGAGCCTCCCGAGCACCACCCCACCCACCGTCACCCCGATACGGCCGCCGCGCCTGGTGGCCACCGACCTCGACGGGACGATCGTGCGCGGCGACCGCACCGTCTCGGCCCGCACCGTCGCCGCCCTCTCCCGGGTCGAACGGGCCGGCGGGCTCGTCGTCCTGGTCACCGGCCGCCCGCCGCGCCTGATGGGCGAGATCGCGGCCGCCTTCGGCCACCGGGGCGTGGCGATCTGCTCCAACGGCGCCTTCGGCTACGACATGCGCACCCGCGCGGTGGTCGCCGAGAACCCGATCCCGGTCGACGTGCTCGGCGAGAGCGCCCGGCGGCTGCGCGAGGCCGTGCCGGGGATCGGGCTGGCCGTCGAGTACGCCCAGGAGCTGGCCGGCGACGCGCACTACGAGGCGGGCGCCTGGGACGCCGACACCACCGTGCAACGCCTCGACGACGCACGGCTGTTCGGCCGTCCGGCGCCCAAGCTGATCGGCCGCCACCCGGAGCTGTCCGCCGACGAGCTGCTGGCGCTGGCCCGCCCGGTGCTCGGCGAGCTGGTGACGGTCTACCACGCGAACGGCGAGCGGCTGGTCGAGGCCGTCGCGAAGGGCGTCAGCAAGGCCGCCGCGCTCGGCGACCTGGCGCGGCGGCGCGGGATCACCCGCGAGCAGGCGGTCGCGTTCGGCGACATGCCCAACGACCTGCCGATGATGGCCTGGGCTGGCATCTCGTACGGCGTCGCCAACGCCCACCCGGAGGTGCTGGCCGCGGTGGACCACGTCATCGGCAGCAATGACGAGGACGGGGTGGCCGCCGTCCTGGAGGGCCTGTTCCCCGAGGGCTGAGCCGCGCGCGGAACGGGCGTTCCCGGGAACGCCCGTTCCTGGCAGGCCCGTTCCCGGCGGGCCCGTTCCCCGAACGGACGCCCCCGGAGCCGCCGCTCGCCGCCCGCGCCGTCAGGGCGCGCTGGTGTGGGTCAGGGTCTCCCAGCCGATGAAGTAGTCGGCCCCGAACGGGCTGTGCGTGGCCACGTACTGCCCGGTCTGCGGCATCGCCACGCCCTCGCGCAGGTGGTACTCGTTGTACGCGAGCTGGACGGCCGGGCCGAGGCCGGTCTTCGGCGAGCCGTCGCAGAGCCAGTTCGGTACCTTCGCGCCGTTGTCGTACGCGGTGTGGAACTCCAGCGCCTTGACCAGCCGTTCGCGCCCCTCGCCCCACAGGTCGAGGCCCTGGAGCCGGGCGGTCTCGGCGGTCTGGGCGGCGGCCTCCAGGCCCCAGCCGGTGTGCCCGAAGTCGCGGCAGGTCTCCTGCGACAGCCCGTCCACGAAGGTCGACTGGCCGGACCAGTACTTCACCAGCGCGGCCTTGCCCTGGATCCCGGCCTTGGGCGGCGGGACGGGCAGGGCGCCGTCGGAGGACAGGTAGACGTAGGCGGGCAGGCGCTTGCGCCACATGTCGGCGGCCTGGTCGAAGAGGCCGCGGTCGTCGAGGAAGACCGCGATGCCCATCAGGGCGTCGGTCTGGATGAGCTCCCAGTTGCCGTTCTTGCGCGGGCTGCCGGGGGACAGCAGCGGCACGTAGACGGTGCGCAGCATGGTGGCGAAGCGGTCGATCGAGGCGGTCGGCCAGCCCGCCCCGGAGTGGCGGATCAACTCGGCGGCCCGGGACCAGTTGTTGCCCGACCAGCCGGTCTGCAGCGGGGCGTTGCTGTTGGTGTGCTCCTGGATCACGGCCGACCAGGCGTCCATGATCTCGATCGCCTTGTCGGCGTACCGCTGGTCGCGGGTGAGCACCCACTGGAGGGCGTGGGCGTAGGCGGCCAGCGCGTCGTCGCGCTCGTCCGAACAGCCGTTGTCGGGGTGGGAGCGGGACCCGCACTCGACGGTGGCGCGCGGCCGGGGCCGCCAGTCCAGCGAGGCGTACTTGCTCGACCGGAGGTCGGCGAAGGCGGACGTCCAGGGTTCGGCCCCGGCCGCCAGCTTGCCCTTGACGAAGGCGAGTTGCTGGTCGCCGACCAGCACGCCGGGGTGCTGGAAGGCGGCCCGGGCGCCGTGCGCGGCGGGTGCGGCGGCCCCGGCCGGTGCGGAGGCGAGCGGGAGCAGGGCGGCGAGTGCCGCCGCGGCGATCAGTGTCCTGGTGCGGCTACGTCCCATGGGGAGCTGGTCCTCTCGCGGGGGAGGCGGTCGAGCGTCGATCCCGGGTTAGGAAAGTTGCCTAACACGGGAAGTGAACCACCAACCCCCGCGCGCGCCAAGAGGACCGGCTCCGTTCACCGCCGCACCCGTAGGCGTGCGTTCCGCATTTATCGCCTGTTGATCGTCGGGGCGTAACGTCGGACCCATGAACGAGACGACGGCCGAGTGGCCGGGAGCGGCGCCCGAGGGGCGGATGACGGAGCAGGACACCGAGCGGTTCCGGGAGTTGCTGGCGCGGTTGGAGAACTCGCTGGCGGCGGATCGGACGGCTGACCGGGCGAGGCGCCGGGCGGCGGCCGGGTCCGATGCCTGACGGGCCGGAGCGGCGCCCGGTGGTGGTGCTGCCGCTCTGGCGGCGCGATGAGTCGTACGGGCCGGCGGACCGGCCCGGGGTGCCGCGGGGGCGCTCCGGGCCGGTGGCGGTCGATCAGGTGGCGGTGTCGCAGCTGCCGCCGCTGCCGTCGGCGGCGCGGTGGAATCCGGACGGCTGACGGTACGGCGCGTCAGCAGCTGCAGTCGCAGCAGTCACAACCATCACAACAGTCGCAGCCGTCGCACTCGCAGCAGTTGCAGGGGTCGCAGCAGTCGCCGCAGTCGCAGTCGTGCCGCTGGCACCAGCCCTCCCGGCGCTCCCGGCTGAACGGGTCGTCGTGCTCGCAGCAGAGCAACTGGCAGGTGCAGGCCATCAGGGCCCACACCGCACAGCCGGCCAGCAGGTTGCGCGGGCGCGGCGGCTTGGGACCGATCGGGGTGAAGCCGGGGCCCTGGGGCACCCACGGCGGGAGCGGGGTCTCGCCGGGCTCCTGGCCGGGCTCCTGGCCGGGGGTCTGCCCGGGCGGCGCCTGGCGCGGGGGTGCGTCGTTCGGGTGCTCCCCGGCGGCGGCGTGCGGGCGCCCGTCGGTCGCCGCGTGCGCGGACCCGTCGTCGGCGGACCCGTCGGCGGCGGGCCCGGCGTTCCGGGTCCGGCAGACGGCCGCGTGGGCGGCCGGGCCGAAGACCCGCTCGACGGCCCGCTCGGTCTCGTGCGCGAGCAGCAGGTGCACCAGGGCCCGGTCGGTCAGTTTGACCTCGCGCAGCGCGAGCCGGATGCCGTGGACGGCGTCGCGGCACAGGCGTTCGGCCTCGGCGCGGTCGGTGCCGGTGGCGGTCAGCGGGTTCCAGGCGCCGCCGGCGGCGTCGGCGGCCTGGTCCTCGGCGGCGTCGAGGAGGTGGGCGAGCCGGCCGAAGAGCCGGCCGGCCTCGGCGAGCGGGGCCGCGTTGCCGGGGCGCCCGGCGAGGACGGCGGTGTGCGCGAACGCGGCCGCGGTGGCGGTCTCGGTGGGCTCGGTGACCAGCAGGACGGAACCGCCGGGCGGCAGGGAACGCTCCAACTCGGCCTGCCGGGAGGCGGCTTCGAGCAGCACGCCGGTGTCGAAGCCGACCGTCGAGGCGCTGCCGGCGCTCTTCCGGTCCCACCGCCGGGTGACCGCGCGGGCCCCGACGGCGACCGGTCGGCGGCCGAACACGCCGTCACGGTCCTCGACGTGGTCGCGGATCTTGACCGAGGCGAGGGCGAGCGAGACGGCGGCGGCGAGCCGGGCGCCCTCGCCCCGGGCGACGGAGGCGGTGCGCATGCCGCGCAGCGGGCAGGGCCCGGCGGTGCGCCGCCAGGAGGCGTCCTCGCGGGCGGCCTGGGCCTCGACCAGGACCGAGATGATCAGGCCGTCGTAGTTGGTGGCGGTGCGGGCGAGTTGGCCGTGGTCGTCGCGCAGCGCGAGGCAGAGGCCGCACAGGTGCGCCAGCCACGATGCCTGAAGCCGTTCGGACAGCCGGTGCTTGCACGGTCTGATGATGCCGAACATGATTCCCCCTCGCCGATGGGCCGCTGACCAGCCCCGATCCGCCGAACATCATATGATCACCGCCCCTCCCGGGCCGAGGGGTCGAGGGGCGGAGGAATCGAAGGGCCGGAGGAATCGAAGGGCCGGAGGAATCGAAGGGCCGGAGGAATCGAAGGGCCGGAGGAATCGAAGGGGCGGAGGAGCCGGAGGAAAGGGCGGAGCCGGGGGAAAGGGCGAGGGCGCGAGGAGCGCAGGGGCGTGCACCCGAACACGCCGCGCCGTCCCGGCCGAGTCCACGCCTCCCGCCCTTCTCCACGCCCCGGCCACAGCGGCCCGCGCCCCTGGGAGTGATCTCATATCCGGGATAGCATCGCGAATATGGGAATCGAGACGGCCGCCGACGAGCGGCTCGCCGACCGGCTCGCCGAATTGAGGCTGGAGCGGGGCTGGACGCTGGAGGAACTGGCCCGGCTGGCGGACGTCAGCCGCTCCACGCTGTCGCGCGTCGAACGGGCCGAGGTCAGCCCGACCGCCGCGCTGCTCGGGCGGCTCTGCGCCGTCTACGGGCGGACCATGTCCCGGCTGCTCGCCGAGGTCGAGTCGGCCCCGGCCCGGCTGGTGCGGGCCGCGGACCAGCGGATCTGGCGGGACGAGACCACCGGCTTCGTCCGCCGCTCCGTCTCCCCGCCGCACGGCTCGCTGCGCGCCGAGATCGTCGAGGGCCGGCTGCCCGCCGGCGCCGACATCGCCTACGACCGCCCCTGCGTGGCGGACCTGGAACACCACCTGTGGGTGTTCGAGGGGGTGTTGGAGCTCACCGTGGACGGCGAGCGGCACCTGCTCGGCCCCGGCGACTGCCTGCGCTACGTCTCCGGGACCAGCCGCTTCCGAGCCCCCGGCCCGGACGACGCCCGGTACGCCCTGGTGGTGGTGGAACCGTGAGGCGCCCGAAGACCCGGATAGCCACCGGGCCCCGCGAGCGCTTCGACGCCGCCGGGCGCCGCGTCCTGCTGGTCTGCGTCGCCGGCGGCTTCACCACGCTGCTCGACCAGTCCGTCCTCAACACCTCCATCCCGGCCCTGCGCGAGAGCCTGCACGCCCAGCCCGCCCACCTCCAGTGGATCGTCGCCGGCTACTCGCTCGCCTTCGGCCTGGCCCTGATCCCCGGCGGGCGGCTGGGAGACGTCAGGGGCCGCAAGTGGTTCTTCGTCACCGGCCTCGCCCTGTTCACCCTGGTCAGCCTGGTCTCGGCGACCGCCACCGCACCCGAGGTGCTGATCGCCGCCCGGCTGCTCCAGGGCGTGGGCGCCGGGCTCGTCAACTCGCAGATGATCGGCACCCTCCAGGACGTGTTCGACGGCCAACTACGGGCCCGCGCCCTCGGCATGTACGCCGTCACGGGCGGGCTGGCCTTCGCGCTCGGCCCGCCGATCGGCGGCGCGGTCCTGGCGGCGGCCGGCCCCGAGCACGGCTGGCGGCTGACCTTCCTGCTCAACGTGCCGTTCGGCCTGGCCACCGTCGCGCTGGCGGTGCGTCACCTGCCCAGGCCGCGCCCGAGCGCCCGGCACGCCGACCTCGACCTGGTCGGGCTGCTGCTGGTCGCCGCGCTCACCCTCGCCCTGATGCTGCCGTTCGTCCAACCGCCCGGCTGGACCGGCTGGCTGGCCTTCGCCGCCGTCGCCGTCCTGCTGCTCGGCGCCCTCGCCTGGTGGCAGCGCCGCTACGCCCGCTCCGGCGGCCACCCGCTGATCCATCCGGCACTCACCCGCTCCGCGCCGTACGCGCTCGGCACCGTGACCGCGATGGCCCAGTTCGGCTCCTCGCTCGCCGCCGGACTGGTGCTCACCATGTTCCTCCAGGACGGCCTCGGGCTCTCCCCGATGGGCGCCGCACTCGTCGCGCTGCCCTCGGCGGTGGCCATGGGCGTCGCCTCCGCGCTGGCCTGGCGGGTGGTGCAGCGCTTCGGGCGGCGCACCGTCACCGCGGGCATGACCGGCTCCGCCCTGGTCATGCTGGCGAGCGGGCTGGTCGCGCACTGGGCGCCCGCCGCCGTCCTGCCCTGGCTGCTGGCGCTGCTGCAACTGTTCGGCGGCGCCTCGATCGGCGTGATGGGCGCCACCAACCAGGCGTACGTGCTGCGCCACGCGCCCGCCGAGGCGGCCGGGGTGAGCGGGGCCATCCTGCAGATGGCGCAGCGGATCGCGGCGGCGGTCGCGGTCTCGGCGCTGTCCGGCGTCTACCTGCGGCAGACCGCCGGGGGCGGCGACCACCGCTCCGCCTACCTGGCCACCAGCGTGGTGTGCGCGGCGGTCGCCGCCCTCGCCGTCCTGGCCTCGGTGTTCGCCGGCCGGCGGGCGGCCCGGGAGGCGACCGGCGAGCCCGTCGCGGTGAGCCGTGGGCGAACAGCGGTCCGCTAGCGCAGGCCCGCAGCTACGGTGGCGGGCATGACCGAGAACCGGACCGTGGACCTGCCCGAGGTGGCGCTCGCCTACCGGGAGAGCGGCCCGCCGGACGGCCCGGCGCTGGTGCTGCTGCACGCCCTCGGGGAGCGCGCCACGGACTGGGATGTCGTCCTGCCGGAGCTCGCCCCAGGGCACCACGTGTACGCGCTCGACCTGCGCGGCCACGGCGACAGCGGCCGCACCGCCCGGTACGGCCTGGAGGAGATGCGCGACGACGTGCTCGCCTTCCTCGACGCGCTCGGCCTGGCGCGGGTCGACCTGGTCGGCCACTCGATGGGCGGCGTGGTCGGCTACCTGGTCGCCCAGGCCCGGCCCGAGCGGATCGGCCGGCTGGTCCTGGAGGACATCCCGGCACCGCACCCGCGCCCGGCCGGCGCGGTGCCGGACGCGCCGGAGGAGCCGGTGCACTTCGACTGGGCCGTGGTGAAGGCCGTCAAGGCGCAGGTCGACACCCCCGACCCGGCCTGGCTGGCGGGGATGGCCGGGATCACCGCCCGCACCCTGGTGGTCGCGGGCGGCTCGGCGAGCCACGTCCCGCAGGAGCGGCTCGCCGAGCTCGCCCGGCTGATCCCGGACTGCCGGATGGTCACCATCGAGGCCGGGCACCTCGTGCACGGTGCCCGGCCCGCGGAGTTCGTCGCCGCGGTGGCGCCGTTCCTGTCCGCCTGACCCAGGCGTCCTGACCCGGACGCGCCGGTCAGACGCCGAACTCGGCCGGCAGCCGGCCGGCCCGCACCGCCGCGACCAGGTCGGCGTGGTCGGCCTCGGTCCGGTCCGCGTACGCGACGGCGAAGGCGGCGACCGCCTCGTCCAGCGCCTCGCTCCGGCCGCAGTAGCCGGCCAGCAGGCCGGGGTCGGCGGTGTGCGCGTGCGCCCGGGCCAGCAGGGCGCCGGTGATCCGGGCGTAGTCGTCCAGTTGGCCCGGCAGCAGCGCGGCCGGGTCGACGCTGCCCTTGCGGTTGCGGAACTGCCGGACCTGGTAGGGGAGTCCGTCCACCGTCGTCCAGCCCAGCAGGGTGTCGCTGACCACCTGCATGTGCTTCTGCCCGAGCACCACCCGGCGGCCCTCGTGGCCGTCCTGGCCGGCCACCGGGTGGCCCGCGCGCTCCAGGTACGGCAGCAGCACGGACGGGCGGGCCTCCTTCACCTGGAGCACCAGCGGCTGGTCCCGGTGGTCGGTGAGCAGCACCACGTACGAGCGGGTGCCGACGCTGCCGGTGCCCACCACCCGGAACGCCACGTCCTGCACCCGGTAGCGGGACAGCAGGGTGCGCACCTCGGCGGGCACCGTCGCCACGTACGGGCCGAGCGACTGCGCGACGGCCCGCGCGGTCGCGTCGGTCACCTCGGTGAGCACCGGCGGAGCGGCCGTGAACCGCCGGCCGCCGTCCGCCGTCCGGGCGGTGCTGCGGGCGGCGAATCTGGCGCTGGTATTGCCCAGCGCCTTCGCGCCGACCTTGCGCAGCACCTCGGCCAGGTCGTGCGCCTCGGTGAAGGAGACCAACTGCTCGTCCGCGACGGCGTTCCAGGCGTCCAGCGCGGGCAGCTTGGCGAGCGTGCGCATCGTCCGGCGGTACGAGCCGGCCGCGTGCTGGGCGGCCTCCCGGGCGGTGGTCTCGTCGGCCCCGGTCTCGCGGCCGGCCAGCACCAGGCTCGCGGCCAGCCGCTTGAGGTCCCACTCCCACGGACCGGGCACGGTCTCGTCGAAGTCGTTGATGTCCATCACCAGTTGCCCGCGGGCGTCCCCGTACAGCCCGAAGTTGGCGGCGTGCGCGTCCCCGCACAGCTGGGCGCCGACCCCGGTGTCCGGGGTGCCCGCCAGGTCGGCGGCCATCAGTCCGGCCGAACCGCGCAGGAACGCGAACGGCGTGGCGGCCATCCGCCCCACCCGGATCGGCACCAACGCGGCGATCCGGCCCGCGTTGGACGCCTCGATCGCCTCGACGGCCGTCGGCCGCCCGGGCCCGGTCGAGAACTCCGCGTGCCGCTCCCGGGGGATGCGCCCGCGCAGCGCCTTCCCCCGCTCCCGCGCCCGCTCGCCCCGCCCCGACGCGAACCCGGCCACCGCGAACGCCCGCCGCCCCTGCGGCGCAGCTCCGTCCACACCGGCCACGGCCCCGTCCGCCACCTCGGCCACCTCGGTCACCTGCGTCACCTGCGTCACCGCTCCCCACCCGTCCCTTCCGGCTCCCACCCACCCGCGACCTGCGCGAACGGCCTGCAGGGGGAGTGACGTCCGACATCTGACGACGGTTCCTGAGCCCGGCGGACGCGAGACGGCCGACGAGCAGCCGGCGGAGGTCGTTCGGAGGTCTTCGGAGGTCTGCGGAAGCGGGAAGGGCGGCCGCCCGTATCCTCGGGGCACGGCCCGCCGTGGAGGCCGGGCACGGAGCAGGTCGGGACCGGGGGGACAGCGGTGAGCGACGGGGGGAGAGCCCGGCGGGGCAGGCCCACGGTGAACGACGTGGCGGCGCTGGCGGGCGTGTCGATGGCGACGGTGTCGCGCGTGCTGGCGGGCGACTACCCGGTGGCCGGGGCCACCCGGGAGCGGGTGCTGCGCGCGGTGCGCGACCTCGACTACGTCGTCAACGCGCAGGCGCGGGCGCTGGCCGGCCGGCGGTCCCGGACGGTGGCGATCCTGCTGGGCAACCTCGCGGCGCCCTTCCACAACCGGGTCGCCCACGGCGTGGAGCGGCAGGCGGTGGACGAGGGCTGCCTCTGCCTGGTGGCGGCGACCGACGACGACCCCGACCGCGAACTGACGCTGGTCGAGGAGATGCGGGCGCGCGACGTGGAGGCGGTCGTGCTGGTGGGCGGGGTGGAGGACAGCCCGGGGTACCGCACCCGGATCGCCCGGCTGGCGGGCATCCTGGACGCGGCCGGCTCCCGGCTGGTGCTCTGCGGCCGGCCGGCCCCGGGGGAGGAACTGCCGCTGACGGCCGTGCACTACGACAACGCGGGCGGCGCGCGGGCGGCCGTCGACCACCTGCTGGCGCTGGGCCACCGGCGGATCCTGTTCCTCGGCGGGCCGGCCGCGACCACCACCACCCGGGAGCGCCTCGCCGGGTACGAGGCCGCGCTGGCGGCCCACGGCCTGCGCCGCCCGGCCGAACTGACGGTGGAGGGGTGCCACACCCGGGACGGGGCGCGGGCCTGGCTGCGCCGCCGCCTGGCCCAGGGGCCGCCGGACTTCTCGGCGGTCTTCGCGCACGACGACGACGTGGCGGCCGTCGTGCTGACGGTCCTGCGGGAGCACGGGATCGACGTGCCCGAACAGGTCTCGGTGGTCGGCTTCAACGACCTGCCCGGGGCCGAGGACCTCAGGCCCGGCCTGACCACCGTGCGCATCCCGCACCTCGACCTCGGCCGCACGGCGCTGCGCCTCGCGCTGCACCGCCCCGGGCCCGAGCCGCAGCGGGCCGTCCTCGCCACCGAGCTGGTGCCCCGCGGCTCGACGGGGCCGGTCGGGTAGCTGGAACTCCGGTCACGGACCCGTGCCGGAAGCGTTGTCCTCGCGATAGAAAGCGCTTACTCTCCTGTCGGACAAGGGAGTTCGCGAGGAAGGACGGCCCGATGGACAGCTCGTGGACGAAGACCGGTGATCCGGCGGCGATACCGGTCCTGAGCAGGCGCGGACTGCTCAGGACCAGCGCGGCCGCCACCGCCGCGGCGGCCGCGTGGTGGCTCGGCGGGCCCACCGAGGCCCGGGCCGCCGACAACTACGACGCGATGCGCGCGGCCTGGTCCGAGCAGCTGACCGGCACCGGGTACGACCCGGCCGCCCCGCCGTTCGCCCGCGCGCTCACCGCGCTGGGCGACCAGGCGCGGGGCCACCAGGCCGCGTTGAGCCCGCAGGCCGGGTCGCTCTGGCCCGACCTGCCGGTCGGCTCGGCCTCCGCCGCCGTCACGTCGACGGTCGGTCGGCTGCGGCTCATGGCCCTGGCCCTCACCCGGCCGGCCACCGGCTCGACGGGCGATCCCGCCCTCGGCGCCGCCGTCGCGACCGGCCTGGACTGGGTGCTCCAGCGCGCCTACACCGCCACCACCACGTCGTACGGGAACTGGTGGGACTGGCAGATCGGCGCCCCCCAGGCCCTGCTGGACGTGTGCGTGCTGCTCGGCGACCTCCTGACGGCCGAACGGGCGGCCGCGTGCGGTGCGGCCGTGGACCACTTCGTCCCGTCCTCGGTGGTCGACAAGTACACCGGGACCAGCACCGGGGCCAACCGGGTGGACCTGTGCCGGGTGCTCGCGCTGCGCGGTGTCATCGGCCGCTCGGCGGCCCCGGTCGCCGCCGCGCAGCGGGGGCTGTCACCGGTGTTCCGCTACGTGACCACCGGCGACGGGATCTACGCCGACGGCAGCTTCGTCCAGCACACCTGGGTGCCGTACACCGGCAGCTACGGCGAGGTGCTGCTCGGCAGCCTGAGCCGGCTGCTGCGCCTGCTCGCCGGTACGCCCTGGGCCGTCACCGATCCCGCGCTGCGGAACGTCTTCACCGCCGTGGACCGGGGATTCCTGCCGTTCCTGTTCAACGGCCTGGTGATGGACGGGGTTTCGGGCCGCGCCGTCAGCCGGGGCGTGCAGGCCGGCGACGCGCGGCGGGCCCGCCTGGACGACCACGTGCGCGGCCACGCCCTGCTCGGGGACGTCCTGCGGCTGGCCGACTCCGGGTCGGTGCCGGCCGCCCAGGCGGCGGCCTGGCGCGCCGCCGTGAAGGGCTCCCTCCAGCGCGACCAGGTGCTCCCGTACCTGTCCAACGTCCTCGCCGACGTCCCCGAACTCGCCCGCGCACAGGCCCTCCTGGCGGACTCCGGCACCCGGGCGGCGGACGAGGGCACGGGCAGCCGGGTGTTCACCATGGACCGGGCCGTCCACCGCCGGCCCGGCTGGAGCGCGCAGCTCAGCCTGTCCTCGTCCCGGACCGCCTTCTACGAGTGCGGGAACGGCGAGAACCTGCGGGCCTGGCACAGCGGCAGCGGAATGCTCTACTGGTACGGCGGCGAGCAGGGCGACGAGCAGTACAGCGACTCCTTCTGGCCCACCGCAGACCCCTACCGGCTGCCCGGCACCACCGTGTCGACGCGCCCGCTGGCCGACGGCGCCGGCGGCGACTGGGGCCAGGCCCGCCCGGCGACCGCCTGGGCGGGCGGGGCGAGCGACGGCGACCGGTCGGTGGTCGGCCAGGACGTCCGGGGCCTCGGCTCCACCCTGGTCGGGCGCAAGTCCTGGTTCTGCCTGGACGATTCGATCGTCTGCCTCGGCGCGGGCATCGGCTGCACCGACGGCGTCGCCGTCCGCACGACCGTCGACCACCGCAACCTCGGGGCCCGCGAGGACCGGGAGTTCGTGCTGGACGGCGTCAGCCAGCCCGCCGACCCCGGCTGGAGCCGGAGGGCCGACGGCGTCCGCTGGGCGGCGCTGGCCGGGTCGGGCGCCTGGGTGTTCCCCGACGGCGCCACCCTCGACCTCGCCCGCGAACGGCGGACCGGGGCGTGGGCCGACATCAACCGGGGCGGGGCGCCCGACCCGATCACCCGGACCTACCTGTCGATCGGCCTCGACCACGGCACCGACCCCGTCGACGGGACGTACCACTACGTGCTGATGCCCGGGGCCGGCCCGGAGCAGGCGGCGGCCCGCGCGGCGGCCCCGACGGCCACCGTGCTCGCCAACACGGCCGACGTCCAGGCGATCAGCGTGCCCGGACTCGGACTCACCCTCGCCAACTTCTTCTCCCCCGGCACCGTCGGCCCGCTGACCGTCTCCGCCCCCTGCTCCGTCCTGCTCCGCGAGAACGGCGACGAACTCTCCGTCGCCCTCGCCGACCCCACCCGGAAGGCGGCCACCGTCCAGCTGACGCTGGCGAGGGACGGCTACCGGCTCGCGAGCGGCGGCACCGGCATCACGGTGGTCTCGGACTCCGGGCCGCTGGTGCTGCGCTGCGCGGTGGCTGGCACCGGGGGAGCGAGCCTGTCGGGGGTCTTCCGGCGGGGCGCCGCCTGACGGGGCCGGCCTCCGAGGCCGGCCGCTGGGTTCAGCGCACCGGGACGGGACTCACTGGCCGACCCGCCCGTCGAGGCACTCGCGCAACAGGTCGGCGTGCCCGCAGTGACGGGCGTACTCGTCGATCCTGTGCACCAGCAGCTCTCGCACCGCGATGCCGTTCTTCCCCAGCCGCACGCCCGGATCGGGGTGTGCGGCCAGGGCGGCGTCGGTGGCGGCCTGTTCGCGGGCCAGGTCGGCGAAGGCCGCGTCGACCTCGGCCTGCTCGGCGACGGCTCCGTCGAAGTCCGCGTCCCGCTTGCCGTAGAGCTTCGGCAGCGGATCGCCGTCGCTGATCCAGCCGCGCCAGTCCCGTTCCACCTCGGCGAGGTGCCGGACCAGGCCGAGCAGCGACATCGTCGACGGCGGGACGGAGCGGCGGGCCAGCTGCTCCGGGTCCAGGCCCTCGCACTTCATCCGCAGGGTGTGGCGGTAGTTCGTCAGGAAGTCGTTCAGGGTGGCGAGTTCGCCGTCCGGGCTGACTCCCTCGCTGTTGCGGGGGTCGTCGTCCGGGTCGGCCCACATGTCGGGGTAGACGGTCGCCTGGGTCCATCGCTCGGGTTGGTCGCTCATGCGGGCCATGCTCGTTCGTGCGGACCCGGGCCGCCAGTGGGTTTCGCCGCGATGGCGGCGGCTCCTCAGGGCGTCGGCGTCGGCGTGGGCGTGGGTGTCGGCGCGGGCGTGGGAGCGGCGGCCGGAGGCGGAGGGCTGGGGAGGGCGCTCGCGCGGGCCGCGAGGTCGGTGACGACGCCGGTGCAGCTGTCGCCCTCCTTCTGGTGGCCGCACACCTGCAAGGTGGTGTCGCCGGGGCTCGCGTCAACCATCACGGAGTAGTTGTCGTAGCCCCAGTGGATCAGGGCGGTCTCCTGCCAGCCGTGGTTGGTGGTGATGGTGGCGCTGTCCCCGGGGGAGCCGTCGGTGATCCCCGACCAGGCGGCCCGGCAGCGCGGGCTGTAGTGGACGTAGAGGACGACCTTGCCCACGTTGCCGGTCAGCAGGGTGCGCTGGTCGACGTCGCACCGCATGGCCTGGGGGTCCTTGCCCGCGCAGCCGACGCCCTCGCAGAGCGGCGCCGGCCCGGCGGTCGCCGTCGCCGCCGCCGTCTTCGGCGGGAGCGTCGCCGCCGATGCCGTGCCGTTGCCGCCGTGCGGGCCGCGCAGGTACAGGACCGCGAACAGGATGAGCACGGCGGCGACGGCGGCTCCCACGCCGGCCGCCGGCCGCCGCCACGGGGCGGGCCGCGGCGGGGCGGGGGCTGCGTCGGGCGCTTCGGCCGCCGGCTCGGGCGCCTCGGCGGGCACTGCGGGCGCGGGCTCGGCGGCTTCGGCCGGCGCTGCGGGCTGGGCCCCGGGGGCTTCGGCCGGCGCGGGTGCGGCCCCGGGGGAGAGCGCCTCGTCCGCGCCGCGCGCGGCCTCGGCCTTCCGCAGCAGGGAGGTGAGCAGATCGGCGTCGCACTCGACCGTGGCGATCAGGCCGGCCAGGGCCTGCGGGGTGATCAGGCGCTTCCCGTTCAGCCAGCGCTCCCAGGAGGCCTTGCTGAGGTAGGTCCTCTTCCCGAGTTCGGCCAGTGAGATCTGGTGCGCGTCCTTGACCGCACGCAGTTCCTCGGCCAGACGCCGAGCGGGTTCCGAAAGATCGTCAGGGAGCGGCTTCCAGGACTGGCTCATCGCGGGGGCACCTCGGGCGGGTCGGCGGAGGATGCAGATTGATCCACTTTCGGATGATCAGTTTAAGCGCTCGATTCCCCTCGGCTCCCGCCCGCCCTCGCGACCCCGGCGGGCAGGCCGACGGCGCAACGGCGTGTCCCCGGGGCGCCTTCGCGCGCCCGGCGCCGATCGCCTACCATCGCGGTCGGCCGCGTCGAGCGACGGGCGGGGCGACAGGCAAGGGCGATCCGAGAGGCGCGGAGCATGGGCGACGAGCGCGGCTACCTGCTGGACAACCGGCAGCGGGAGGCGGGGCGACGGTTCGAGGGCATCGCCGAGCTGTTCGACCCGTGGACCCTGGAGCACCTGGACCGGCTGGGCCCGGCCGACGGGCACCACTGCTGGGAGGTGGGTGCGGGCGGCCCGGGCATCCCGCTGGCGCTGGCCGAGCGGGTCGGGCCGACCGGCCGGGTCCTGGCCAGCGACCTCGACACCAGCTGGCTGACCGGACTGCCCGCCGACCGCGTCGAGGTCCTGCGGCACGACGTCACCCGCGACCCGCTGCCCGACGAGCTGTTCGACCTGGTGCACGTCCGCCTGGTGCTGGTGCACCTGCCCGACCGGGCCGAGGTGCTGCGACGGCTGGCGTCGGCGGTCCGGCCCGGCGGCTGGCTGGTGGTCGAGGACGCGGACCCGGCCCTGCAGCCGCTCGCCTGCCCGGACGAGCACGGACCGGACCAGGAACTGGCGAACCGGGTGCGCCGGGCGTTCCGGGCCCGGCTCGCCGAGCGCGGCGCCGACCTCGCCTTCGGCCGCACCCTGCCCCGGCTGCTCCGCGAGGCGGGCCTGACGGACGTCGCCGCCGAGGCGTACTTCCCCGTCACCTCCCCGGCCTGCCGGGAGCTGGAGGCGGCGACGGTCCGTCAGCTCCGCGACCAGCTGGTCGGCCCCGACCTCCCCGCCGCCGACCTGGACCGGCACCTGGCCAACCTCCGCGACACCGAACTGGACGTGACCACCGCCCCGCTCATCACCTGCTGGGGCCGGCGCCGGTAGCCGACCACCACCGCAGGAACGGCCCCTCGGTGAAGCTCAGTCCCCGACCGGCGGGGTCGTCGAGGCGACGGCATAGCCGGTGAGCAGGGCGGCCAGGATGTCGGTGAGGCGGGGTTCGACCTCGACGACGGAGTGGCACAGTTCGGGGTCCGTCTCGTAGAAGGCGCGCAGCGTCGTGCCCGGCGCGGCCATCTGCCACAGGGCTCCGGCCATCGACGTCGCGGTCACCGCCACGCTGCGCGCCTGGTCGGCGTCGAGCGGGGTGACCGCGCGCAGCGCGGTGCCGATCTCCGCCACCTCCGCGATGGCGCGGAGCTTGAACGCCCGGACGGTGTCCAGGGAGACGTTCCGTTCCAGGTTCAGCGGCGTGTGCGCGAGCAGGTCGCAGAAGAGCGGGCGGGCCACCAGGGAGTGGGCCAGGACGCCGGCGATCGAGCGGGCGGCCTTCTCCCGTTCCGGCCCGGCGGCGTCTGCGTAGGGCCGGACGGCGTCGAGGCGGCTGCGCACCTCGGCCGACCACTCCTGCCAGCCGTCCGCCGCCAGGCGCAGGAAGATGTCCTCACGCGTCTCGAAGTAGCGCAGCATCGCGGACTTGTGCATGCCGACCTCGTCGGCGATGGCGGTCACGGTCACCGCCCGGACTCCGTTCGCCGTGGCGAGGCGTTCCGCCGCGGCCAGGATCGCGTTCTCGCGGGCGCGCTTGGCCTCGGGGGTGCGGGCGCGCTGGAAGTCCGGGTCGGTCATTGCTCCACTATAGCGAAACAATGTTGCACTAACAGCGCAACGGGGTTGCGTTAATAGCACAACGGTGTTGCAGTAGAACCATGAGCACGCAACCGCAGACATGGTTCATCACCGGCTCCTCGCGCGGCTTCGGCCGCGCCCTGACCACGGCGGCCCTGGCGGCCGGCGACCGGGTCGTGGCGACGGCCCGCAGGCCCGCGCAGCTGGACGACCTGGTCGCCGGGTACGGCGAGCGCATCCTCCCGGTGCCCCTGGACGTCACCGACGCCGCCGCGGCCGAGGCCGCCTTCGCCGCCGCGCGCCAGGCGTTCGGCCGGGTCGACGTCGTCGTCAACAACGCCGGCTACGCCAACCTCGCACCTGTGGAGACCGCCGCCGAGACGGACTTCCGCCGCCAGTTCGACACCAACTTCTGGGGCGTCTACAACGTCTCCAAGGCCGCGTTGCCCCTGCTCAGGGAACAGGGCGCCGGCCTCGTGATCCAGTTCTCCTCCATCGGCGGGCGCGTCGGAGGGAACCCGGGGCTCGGCTCCTACCAGGCGGCCAAGTTCGCCGTCGACGGCCTCACCCGCGTCCTCGCCGCCGAGACGGCGCCGCTGGGGATCCGCTTCCTGGTCGTCGAGCCGGGCGGGTTCGCCACCGACTGGGCCGGAGCCTCGATGGAGGTCGACGACGTCCCCGCCGAGTACCAGGCCACCGTGGGCGCCATGGCGGAGCTGCTGCGCAGCGGCGCCGCGTCCGTGGGCGACCCGGACCGCGCGGCGGAGATCCTGGTCCGGATCGTCAAGGCCGGGAATCCGCCCGCACACCTGCTGCTGGGCGGCGGCGCGGCCCGGATGGCCCTGGACCACTCCCACGGCCAGATCGCCGAAGCCACCGCCTGGCAGGCCGTCTCGGCCTCCGCCGACACCGGCGCGGACTACCCGGTCGACCTGCCCGCCGGCGGCTGACGAAGGGGTGGGACGGATGCGACCCTTCACCGGGAGAACCGCACTGGTCACCGGCGCCGGATCGGGCATGGGGCGCGCCACCGCGATCCTGCTGGCGCGGCGGGGCGCCGCCGTCACCGTCGTCGGCCGGCGGGAGCACAGGCTCGCCGAGGTGGTCGCGGAGATCACCGCCTCCGGCGGGCGGGCCCTCGCCGTCCCGGGAGACGTCAGCAGGCCCGACGACCAGGAACGCGCGGTCGCCCGTACCGTCGAGGAGTTCGGCGCCCTCCACCACGCCGTCAACAACGCCGGCGTGTCCGGCGACTTCACCCCGCTGCCCGAGATGACCCCCGAGCAGTGGCGGCGCACCGTCGACATCGACCTCAACAGCCTGTTCTACGGGATGAAGTACCAGATCCCGGCGATCCTGGCGGCCGGCGGCGGCGCGATCGTCAACGTCTCCAGCGTGTTCGCCGACCGGGGAGGTCCGACCGCGGAGTACTCCAGCGCCAAACACGGCATCCGCGGCCTGACGCGCACCGCGGCGATCCAGTTCGGAGGGCAGGGAGTGCGCGTCAACGAAGTGCAGCCCGGTGTCATCGACACCGAGATGACCCGGGCCGACCCCGACGGCACCCGGCGGGTCGTGGACAGCGGGATCCCGCTGGGGCGGGTCGGTTCCGGGGAGGAGATCGCGACGGCCATCGCGTTCCTGCTCTCCGACGACGCCTCCTACGTCAACGGCAGCCACCTCGCCGTCGACGGCGGCTTCCTGGCCTGAGCCGCGTCGGCCGCGACGGACCCGGCGGGGCGGGTCCGTCG
>NZ_JBHVPH010000045.1:0-42418 GCF_042887425.1 Kitasatospora sp. NPDC057940 | reverse complement strand
GCTGTTGAGTTCTCAAGGAACGGACACTTCCTTCGGACCGCCTTCCAGCGGGCCCTCCGGGCGCTTCGTTCTTTCGTGTTTCCAGCTTATCAGATCCTCGCGGCCGTTCTTACCGGCTTCGTTTCTCCGAATTCCCGCTGGCGGGATTTCCTTCGAACTTCGCTCCGAAGCTTATCAAAGCTTTCGGTGTGCTCAGTCCGCGGAATTTTGCTTCGTCGAAGGATGCGCATTCATAAAACGCGCTCACCTCGATTTGGCGGTGTCGTAGACACTAACGCCCGGGACTGACCGTTGTCCAGTCTGTCCCAACCGTTCAAACCTACTAGCCCACCCTCACCACGTCAATGGTTTGGCCGGGATGCGAGAAGAGTACCAGGTCAGAGGCATGTGGATCACCTCGCCTCAGGCCGCGACGGGCTGCAGATCCGCCCGATCGGCCGCGTCCAGATCACCGATTTCGCCGGCCTCGGCGGCCTTTCGGCCCCACACCAGCGCGTAGAGGAGGAATGCCGCCTCGGCCAGCACGCCGATCGAGATGCGTGCCCAGGTGGGCAGCCCGGAAGGGGTGACGAACGCTTCGAGCACACCGGAAACGGCCAGCACCGTCGCGAGGCCGATGGACATGCCGATGATGGAGCGGCCCTGTTCGGCCAGGGCCGTTCCACGGGTGCGCGGGCCGGGGTCGATGACCGTCCAGCCGAGGCGCAGACCGAGGCCGCCGGCCACGAACACCGCGGTCAGCTCCAGCAGGCCGTGCGGGATGAGCAGGCCGAGGAAGACGTCGAGTCGCCCGGCGGAGGCCATCAGCCCGACGCCGACACCGAGGTTGACCACGTTGGTCCACATCACCCAGAGCACCGGGAGACCCAGCGCGATCCCGAACAGCAGGCACTGCACGGCGATCCACGCGTTGTTCGTCCAGACCTGCGCGGCGAACGAACTCGCCGGGCGGTCCGAGTAGTACGACTCGTACTGCCCGCCCGGCCGGGTCATCTCCCGCAGGTGGTCGGGGGCGACCAGGCTGTTGCGGACCTCGGGGTGGGTGGCCATCCACCAGGCGAGCACCGCGGTGGCCAGCAGCGAGACGATCGCGACCGGCACCCACCAGCGGCGCGCGCGGTACAGCGCGGCCGGGAAGCTCACCGTGTAGTAACGGGCGACGTCGTGCCAGCCGCTGCTGCGCGATCCGGTCACCGCGCTGCGGGCCCGCGAGACCAGGCCGGTCAGCCGGCTGAGCAGGGCCGGGTCCGGTGCGGCGGCCTGGACCTTGGCCAGGTGGCCGGTGGCGCGCTGGTAGAGGGTGACCAGTTCGTCGGCCTCCTCCCCGCTGAGCCGGCGCCGTCGGGCGAGGGCGTCCAGCCGTGCCCACTCCCCCTGGTGGGTGGCGACGAAGACGTCCAGGTCCATTCGGCGGCTCCATGGTCGGCGGTGGGCGCGAGGGGCCCGGTCGCGGGCGGGTGGACGGGCGGGTACATACGGACACGCGCGGCCCAGCATGCCAGCAGCGGTGGGCACCCCGGCCGCCGGGATCTCACTTCCCGTGCGGCCGCCGGGCGCCGTATGTTTGCGGCTGCGGATCAGACTGCGGAGAGCAGGTCGTGGGGGCCGGTCCGGATGACGCCCCTCCCCTCGTCCGTGCCGCCCTCGGCGGCCTCCATGAGTGAGCTGTACGGCTCCACGAACGTGAACGGACAGGTGTCTTGAGCGACCTGGTGACGGGTGAGGCGGTCGTCCTCGACCTGCAGACGGCGAAGCTTCCCAGCCGGGCGCTGGCGATCACGCTGGACCTGCTCGTGGAGTTCGCCGCCCTGTTCCTGGTCTCGCTCACCCTGAGCGTCACCCTGATCGGACTGGACGGTGCGGCGCTGGCGGCCACCTTGATCGGGCTGCTGGTGTTCTTCCTGGTGGCCGTGCCGGTGATGGTCGAGACCTTCACCCACGGACGCTCGCTCGGCAAGGCCGCGCTCGGCCTGCGGGTGGTGCGCACCGACGGCGGCCCGGTGCGGTTCCGGCACTCGCTGGTGCGCGGGCTGGTCGGCTTCATGGAGCTGGTCGCGATGACCGGCGTGCCGGCGGTGATCACCTCGGCCGTGAACGTGGACGGCAAGCGGCTGGGCGACATCTTCGCCGGGACGGTGGTCGTCCGCGAGCGCGCCCCGGGCGGGGGGACGCCGCCGCTGCCGCCCGTGCACCCGCACCTGCTCCAGACGATGGGCCGGGAGCTGGTCGCGATGGACCTGTCCGCCGTGCCGGAGCCGCTCTGGCTGGCGATCCGCCAACTGCTCGGCCGCATAGGCCAGTTGGACCAGACGGTGGCACTCCAGATGTCCACCCGACTGGCCGGCGACCTGGCGGCCCGGACCGGTCACCCGGTGGCGCAGGGGCTGCACCCGGCGGCATACCTGGGCGCGGTGCTCACCGAGCGCCAGCGCCGGGAGTGGACGCGGGCCCAGGCACAGTGGCAGCGGACCGCGGCCCCTGCACCCGCACCCGCACCCACACCCGCGGCGCAGCCGACTCCCGCGCCCCAGCCTGCCGCCCCCTCCTTCGAGAAGCCCGCCCCGCCCACCGCCGACCAGCCGTCCCCGACACCGGCTCCGGCACCGTCCTCGACACCGGCCCCCGGCACCGGCTTCGCGCCGCCCGCCTAGGCTCACCGCACTGCTACGCGGGGCCTACTCCCCGAACTGCGCCGGCCAGGCGTTCGGCGGCGACGCCAGCTCCTCCAGTTCGATCCCGTCGGCCGCCAGCACCACGTCCCCCGCGAGGTGCACGACCTGCTGCTCGCCGGTCTCCAGGTCCGCGACCTGGTACCGCTCGACCAGCAGCGGCCCGGAGTCGGTCTGGTGCGTGTCGACCCCCTCCAGCAGCCACCCCTGGTCGAAGGTGCGCGGCGCCAGCACCGGTTCGGTGAACGCGACCAGCCGCACCCGCGCACTCGCCCCCTCCCGCAGCCGCAGCAGCCGGGCGGTGGCGACCAGGAAGGCCGGCGAGCCACCGGTGAACCCGTGCGCCCGGTCGTGCCCCTCCACACTGTGCTCGCCGCCCGGGTCCGCCGCGTCCGTCCGGACCCAGGCGACGCCGTCCACCGCGCCGCCGCGCACCTGCCAGCCGCCGGCCCGCAGCTCCATCCGCAGCGGGCGGGCCCGCGAGTCCAGGGTGAGGTCGACGCTGCCGATCACCCGCCCGTCCGGCGCGTAGGTCTTGGAGACGTACCGCCAGCCGGCCGCCCCGGGGGCGCAGCTGAAGCGCTCCTC
This sequence comes from Kitasatospora sp. NPDC057940, assembly GCF_042887425.1. Lineage (NCBI taxonomy): Bacteria > Bacillati > Actinomycetota > Actinomycetes > Kitasatosporales > Streptomycetaceae > Kitasatospora > Kitasatospora sp. NPDC057940. Next base: position 39,161 of record NZ_JBHVPH010000045.1, on the reverse strand, counting down.
CCCGAGCAGCACGCGGTCGTGCCCCAGAGGAGTCATGGCTGTATGGAGCGAGTACCGACCGTTGGGCATGTCCGAAAGCCTACGTGCGCACTTCGCATGCAACGTTCGGGGCGGGTGCCCGCATTAGGGGGGTGGACGGCGCGCACGAGCGCCGACGGTACGCGGGAGAAGGGGGGCGCAGATGGCGAAGCAGGCACGCGACGAGGAGTTCACGGAGTACGTGGCTTCCAGGAGCGGCTGGCTGCGCAAGGTCGCCTATCTGCTGTGCGGGGACTGGCACCGCGCGGACGACCTGGTCCAGGAGGCCATCACCAAGCTGTACGTGAACTGGTCGCGGGCGGGCCGCATGGAGAACCTGGACGGCTACGCGCGCAGGGTGCTGGTCAACACCTTCCTGGCCGAGCAGCGCACCTCCTGGTGGCGGCGGACCAGTCGGCCGGGCACCGACCTCGACACCGAGTCCGTACCCGTCGACCTCGACGCCTCGCTGGACCTGCGCCACGCCCTGGCGACGCTGTCGGCCCGCCAACGGGCCGCCGTGGTGCTCCGGTACTACTGCGACCTGACGATCGACCAGGCCGCCGACGCCATGGGCTGCTCGTCGGGCAACGTCAAGAGCCAGAGCTCCCGGGCCCTGGACACCCTCCGCGGCAGGCTCGCCGCCCGCCCCACCGTCGCAGAGAGGACGCCATGACCAGCAAGGATCACCACGACCTCACCGCCCGGCTGACGGCCCTCGCCGACGAGTCGGCGCCACCTGCGCGGTTCGACGCCGACCGTTCGATCGCCGAGGGCACCGCCCGGCTGCGCCGCCGCAGGCGCGCCGCGATCGGCACCGTCGCCGCCGTGACGGTGGCGGTGGTGGCGACCACCGCGCTGCTGGCCCCGGGAAGCAGCACCGTCACCCCGGCGCCGCCGGCGGGGCCCACCCCGACCCCCTCGACCTCCCCGATCCCGACGCCGACGCCGACGCCGACGCCGACGCCGACCCCGACCGTGAGCGGCATCGACCCGCTGTCCACCGAGGTCCACTTCGGCTGGCTCCCCGACTGGGTGGGCGGCGAGCAGCACATCGGCTACGAGACCGGCTACCACGGCATCTACGTCCAGGCCCGCGGCACGGGCGAGAACGCCGCCCGCATCATGCTCTCCCAGTACCCGGCGGGCTCCGAGCCCCCGATGACGGGGGCCGGCGTGAAACTCAGCAAGGTCGACGTCGAACCGGTCAACGGACGACCGGCCTACCGGGTGGTCGCCGACCAGCCCGAGCGCTACCAGCCGACGCTGCGCTGGCTGACCCCCGAAGGCCGCTGGGCCGAGGTCAGCGGGAACGGTCCAGCGCCCGGGGACGTCACCGACGAAATCCTCCACAAGGTCGCCGCCGACGTCCGGTTCGGCCACTGGGACGTGCCGCTGCCGGTGCGGTTCACTGGCCTGCCCGAGACGTTCAAGGCCACCGACGTCACGCTCTCGCGGCCGGACACGGACGGCGTCGGCGCCTGGAACCTGTGGCTGATGTTCCAGGTCGAGGGGAAGAACGTCTCGGTCGGCATGCGGCCGGTCGGGCCGCGCCCGGTCTACACCAGCACGGACGGCTCGCCCTACACCGACCCGCACCCGCCCCTGGAGTCCGTCCAGAACGGGGTGGAGATCTCCCTCAGCACCGGGGCCGGCGATCCGCCCTCCCTGGAGCAGCTCGGCGGCCTCCCCTGGATGCTCGCCCACACCAAGGCCCTCGGCCCGGACGCCGCCGACTGGACCACCGACGTCATCGTGCCCTGAACCGCCGACGGCCGACCGAACGCGCCGGTGGCCGGCACCCCTGCGCAGGGGTGCCGGCCACCGGCGTACGTCTCACCGCGTCAGTAGCGGTTCACCGCATCAGTAGCGGTACTGCTCCGCCTTGTACGGGCCCTCGACCGGGACGCCGATGTAGTCGGCCTGGTCCTGGCTCAGGGTGGTCAGCTTCACGCCGAGCGCGTCGAGGTGCAGCCGGGCGACCTTCTCGTCCAGGTGCTTGGGCAGCACGTAGACGCCGATCGGGTACTGCTCGGTCTTCGTGAACAGCTCGATCTGGGCGATCGTCTGGTTCGCGAAGGAGTTGGACATCACGAACGACGGGTGGCCGGTCGCGTTGCCCAGGTTCAGCAGGCGGCCCTCGGAGAGGACGATGATGGTCCGGCCGTCGGCCTTGCGCCACTCGTGGACCTGCGGCTTGACCTCGGTCTTCACCACGCCGGGCAGCTGCGCCAGGCCGGCCATGTCGATCTCGTTGTCGAAGTGGCCGATGTTGCCGACGATGGCCTGGTGCTTCATCCGGGCCATGTGGGCGGCCATGATGATGTCCTTGTTGCCCGTGGTGGTGATGAAGATGTCGGCCGTCTCGACGACGTCCTCCAGGGTGGCGACCTGGTAGCCGTCCATCGCCGCCTGGAGCGCGCAGATCGGGTCGATCTCGGTGACGATGACGCGGGCGCCCTGGCCGCGCAGCGACTCGGCGCAGCCCTTGCCGACGTCGCCGTAGCCGCAGACGACGGCGACCTTGCCGCCGATCAGGACGTCGGTGGCGCGGTTGATGCCGTCGATGAGCGAGTGGCGGCAGCCGTACTTGTTGTCGAACTTCGACTTGGTGACCGAGTCGTTGACGTTGATCGCCGGGAACAGCAGCTGGCCGTCACGGTGCATCTCGTACAGGCGGTGGACACCGGTGGTGGTCTCCTCGGTCACGCCCTTGATGGTGGCGGCGACCTCGGTCCACTTGTTCGGGGAGTCCTTGAGGGTGCGGTTGAGCAGCTCCAGGATGATCCGGAACTCGTCGTTGTCCGCGGTGGACGGGTCCGGCGCGGCACCGGCCTTCTCGAACTCGACGCCCTTGTGGATCAGCAGGGTGGCGTCGCCGCCGTCGTCCAGGATCATGTTCGGGGTCTTGCCGCCCGGCCAGGTCAGGGCCTGCTCGGTGCACCACCAGTACTCGTCCAGGGTCTCGCCCTTCCAGGCGAAGACCGGCACGCCCTGCGGGTTCTCCGGGGTGCCCTCCGGGCCGACCGCGATGGCGGCGGCCGCGTGGTCCTGGGTGGAGAAGATGTTGCAGGAGCACCAGCGGACCTCGGCGCCCAGGGCGGTCAGGGTCTCGATGAGGACGGCGGTCTGCACGGTCATGTGCAGCGAGCCGGTGATGCGGGCGCCGGTCAGCGGCTTCGACTCGGCGTACTCGGCGCGGATCGACATCAGGCCGGGCATCTCGTGCTCGGCCAGCTGGATCTCCTTGCGGCCGAACGGCGCCAGGGAAAGGTCGGCGACCTTGAAGTCACCGGTGGTGTCGGTCGACATGCGTCTGCTCCTCGCTGATGGGGTGGGCGTGGCCAAGGTCCTGTGTGTGCGGTCGCAGCGGGGGCGGGGCCGTACGGGTGCACGGCTACGCCGGGGCGGCCGGATCCGTGGTGGTGGACCGGTTCCCTGCTGCGCAGCACAAACCGTCGGAGGACCTCTCTCCCTCGACCGGGGCACGCCCCACGGGGGCGGACCGCCGATCAACCGCCATCAGCAGCGACGTTCTGGCTCTGGTGACGAATCTACACCGGCGGCCCCACCGGCCGTCCGCCGATGAGCGATTTCGGTCTCGGACCGGACGGGTCCTCAAGCGGATCCCGGCCGGCCCCGGCCGGCGGCGGACCGGCGCCGGTCAGTGCGGGGCGCCGGGCCCGGGCCCACCGGGGGTGGCCGCCGGGTCCTCCCCCGCGGCGGCCTTCTCGGCGCTGTAGACGTCGGGCTCCAGGTAGATCGCCCGCGCGATCGGGACGGCGGCCCGGACCCGCTCCTCCGCCGCGTCGATCGCCCGCGCGACGCGGGCCGCGCTGTCCTCCGCGTTGACGGCGATCTTGGCGGCGACGAGCAGTTCCTCCGGCCCCAGGTGCAGGGTGCGCATGTGGATCACGCCGGTGACGGCCTCGCCGTCCACCAGCGCCTCGCGGATCCGGCGCACCGAATCCCGGTCGGCGGACTCGCCGAGCAACAGCGACTTGGTCTCCATGGCGAGCACCACCGCGATCAGCACCAGCAGGACGCCGATGCCCAGGGTGCCGACACCGTCCCAGACGCCGTCGCCGGTGACCACGGTGAGCGAGACGCCGAGCAGCGCGAGCACCAGGCCGATCAGCGCGCCGGCGTCCTCCAGCAGCACCACCGGCAGCTCCGGGGCCTTGGCCGTGCGGATGAACTGCACCCAGCCCTGGCCGCCCTTGGCCTTCGCCGACTCGCGCATCGCGGTGAGGAAGGACCAGCCCTCCATCGCGACGGCGAAGATCAGCACGCCGACCGCCCAGCCCCAGGAGTCCAGCTTCTCCGGGTGGTTGACCTTGTGCCAGCCCTCGTAGATCGCGAACAGGCCGCCGACGCTGAAGAGGACGATCGCCACCAGGAAGCCGTAGACGTAGCGCTCGCGGCCGTACCCGAACGGGTGCTCCTCGTCCGCCGCCCGGCGCGCCCGCTTGCCGCCGATCAGCAGCAGCACCTGGTTGCCCGAGTCGGCGACCGAGTGCACGCCCTCGGCCAGCATCGACGAGGAGCCGGTGAAGCCGAAGGCGGTGAACTTGGCCGCCGCGATCGCCAGGTTCGCGGACAGTGCCGCGACCAGTGCCTTGGTGCCGCCCTCTGTACTCATGCTCCGGGTCCCTCCGCCGCAATGGCCGGTCGCGCTGCTCCGTCGAGCGCTTACCGTACCGGCCGTGCGACGCCTGCTCAGGACTGCGCGGCGGCGAGCCCGAGGTAGACGGCGGCGAAGTCGGTCAGCGCGACCAGGTCGGCGAGCGCGTGCAGCGGGTCCGGCCGGGTGGTCGCGTACTCGGTGAGCCGGACGTCGTGGGCGCCGGCCAGCCGGTGCGCGCGGGTGACGCCGAAGCTGCGCGGGCCCGCGTCGTCCTCCGGCACCTCGGCCGGCCCGTCCGCCTCGTCGGCCTCGCCGCCGGGCCGGGCCCCGGGCCGACCGCCGGGCGCCCCCGGGACGTGCCGCAGCAGCAGGACCTGGAGGTGCAGCGGATCCGGCTCGTCGACCCGGTCCCGGAAGAAGTCGTCCGGGTCCGCGCCCGCGCCCAACTGGCCGGTGAACATGCCGCGGTGGGCGGTGAGCACCTGCGGCAGCGGCCCGGCCAGCGCCGGGCGGCCGGCCCGTTCGGCGAGCTGGGCGGCGAAGCGGGTGGCGACGGCCCCGGCGATCGGGCCCTCGGCCCACAGCAGCGGGACCGTCCCGGCCAGCCGGGCGGCCAGGCCCTTGGCCGGGTTGGTGTACGCGGCGGCGTCGGGGCGGCAGCGGACGGCGGTCGCGTCCAGCAGGTCGGCGACGGCCGGCAGCGCGTCGTACGGCAGCTGGGTGATGCCGATCTTCTGGGCGAGCGCGAGCAGCGGGGTGAGGTGGGACCACAGCGCGGCCGGGTCCTCGGCGGGGAGGTCCGGCTCGGCGGCCGGGCGGGCGGGCGCCTCGTCCTCGGGCAGCGCGGAGGACACGTACGGCAGCGGCAGCGCGCGCACCTGCAGCGCGGCCTCGGCCAGCGGGCTGCCCGCCGGGGCGGTGACCACGATCGCGCAGCCGCGCGCGTAGGCCTGCTCGGCGAGGCTGACCAGACCCGGTTCGCCGCCGTCGGCGGAGCTGACCACCAGGAGGTCCAGCGGGCCGGCCCAGCCGGGCAGTTGCCAGCCGAGCCCGGCGGTGAAGGCCGGCGGCGCGCCGGCCCGGTCGGCGCGCGGGGCGGCCGCCTCGGTCGGCGGCAGCGTGGTGATCAGACCGCCGTGGCCGGCCAGCGCGGTCAGGATCTCGCCCGCCGTCAGGGCGCTGCCGTGGCCCGCGACCAGGACGGCGCGCGGGCGGCCGTCCGGGCGCAGCCGGTCCAGGCCGGCCGCGTCGGCCAGCCGCAGCGCGGTGCGGACCCGCGCGCCGGCGCCGGCCAGGGCCAGCAGGGCGCGGTCGCGGTCGGCGCGCTGCAGGGCGGCCGGGTCGTCGAGCAGGGTGTCGTCGAGCATGCGGCGGGCCTCCGGCTGCTGTCCTGTGCGCGCTGGGCTGACGGGGTGGGGGCTTCGCCCCAAGGATCAGGCCGGGCGGCGGGCCTCGTCCACCAGCAGGACCGGAATGCCGTCCCGCACCGGGTACGCGAGGCCGCAGTCCGCGCCGGTGCAGAGCAGCTCGGGCTGCTCCTCGGTGCCGCCCTCGGTGAGCGCGGCCCGGCACTGCGGGCAGACCAGGATCTCCAGCAGGAAGGATTCGAGCTTCATGGGGCTCTCCAAAAGTCGGGGGGTGGCACGGCGGTGCCCCGGCCGATAGGCAACCCTACCGGCCGGGGCACAGCAGGCCTCGGTCAGGCGCGGACGATGGCGAGCACGCCGTCGCGCAGCTCGGCCATCTTCGCCGGGTCCTTGGCCTCGGCGTTCAGGCGCAGCAGCGGCTCGGTGTTGGAGGCGCGCAGGTTGAACCACCAGTCCGGGCCGGCCACGGTGAGGCCGTCCAGCTCGTCGACGGTGGTGCCCTCCAGGCCGGCGTAGGCGGCGCGGACGGCGGCGGTGCTGGCGGCCTGGTCGGCGACGGTGCTGTTGATCTCGCCGGAGGCGGCGTAGCGGTCGTACTCGGCGGTGAGCGCGGACAGCGTGCCGGGCTGCCCGCCGAGCGCGGCCAGCACGTGCAGCGCGGCCAGCATGCCGGTGTCGGCGCGCCAGAAGTCGCGGAAGTAGTAGTGCGCGGAGTGCTCGCCGCCGAAGACGGCGTCGGTGACGGCCATCTCCTGCTTGATGAAGGAGTGGCCGACCCGGGTGCGCACCGGGTTGGCGCCGAGCTCGCGGACCACCTCGGGGACGGTCCAGGAGGTGATCAGGTTGTGGATGACGGTCGGCTCGGCCTCGCCGGCGGCCTGGGCGCGGGCGATCTCGCGGGCGGCGACCAGGGCGGTGATGGCGGACGGGGAGACCGGCTCGCCGCGCTCGTCGACGACGAAGCAGCGGTCGGCGTCGCCGTCGAAGGCCAGACCGAGGTCGGCGCCGACCTCGCGGACCCTGGCCTGGAGGTCGACGATGTTCTTCGGGTCGAGCGGGTTGGCCTCGTGGTTGGGGAAGGTCCCGTCCAGCTCGAAGTACATCGGGACGAGCTCGATCGGCAGGCCGTCGAAGACGGTCGGCACGGTGTGGCCGCCCATGCCGTTGCCCGCGTCCACGACGACCTTGAGCGGGCGGATCGCGGTGAGGTCGACCAGGCCCAGCAGGTGGTCGGCGTAGCCGCGCAGGGTGTCCTGCTCGGACAGCGAGCCCGGCTTGACGTCCTTGGCCGGGACGGTGACGGTGTCGTCCTCGCCCGTCCAGGACTCGACCAGCTCGCGGATCTCGGCGAGGCCGGTGTCCTGGCCGACCGGGGCGGCGCCGGCCCGGCACAGCTTGATGCCGTTGTACTGGGCCGGGTTGTGGCTGGCGGTGAACATCGCGCCGGGCAGGTCGAGCTTGCCGCTGGCGTAGTAGAGCTGGTCGGTCGAGCAGAGGCCGATCTGGACCACGTCGGCGCCGTAGGCGGCGGCGCCCTCGGCGAACGCCCGGGTGAGCGACGGGGAGGAGGGGCGCATGTCGTGGCCGACGACGATCGCGGACGCGCCGGTGACCTGCACGAACGCGGCGCCGAAGGCCCGGGACAGGTGCTCGTCCCACTGGTCCGGGACGACGCCTCGGACGTCGTAGGCCTTCACGAGCTGCTTGAGGTCGCGCACTGCGGCTCCACCCTGGTCTCTGTACTGGTCGGTGTCCGTGTGATCGGCGGCTGGCCGCCCACGGTCACGATACGTCGGGGTCACCGCCCGTTCGGTCGACGGTCCGCGGTGACGGTAGACGGGCAGCGTACCCAAGTCGGGCGAACGCCCGGTGCGGGCCCGGGCGGGGTACGGCGTCGGCTGTGCGCCGTCAGTTGTCCGGCGAGCGCAGGACGCGCAGGTGGCCGCGGCGGCCGCCCTCGGTGGACTCGCCCTCGGACCCGCGGCCCTGACGGGGGGTCTGCGGCCGGGCGGCCTCGCGGACGGCGTTGGCGAGGGCCTCCAGGTCGTCGCTGCTGCGGCGCAGCGGCCCGGCCTCGGCGGCCAGCCGGACGACCTCCCAGCCGCGCGGGGCGGTGAGGCGCTCGGCGTGCTCGGCGCACAGGTCGTAGCAGTGCGGCTCGGCGTAGGTGGCGAGCGGGCCCAGGACGGCGGTGGAGTCCGCGTAGACGTACGTCAGCGTCGCGACGGCCGGCCGGCCGCACGCGGTCCGCGAACAACGACGTACAGAGCTCACGAGGGTGGACGGTACCGCACTCCTCGCCGGGGAGCGAAGACCGCCTGTCCGGCGGGTGTGCCGTGTCGCGGTCCGCACGCCGGTCCGCACCCCGCCGCCCCGGGCGTTTCCCCGTCGGAGTAGTCCACTTCCGACCGTCCAAGGACTACCCTCGGCAGTGATATGGACAGCTCTGCACCGCAGTCATCGACGGGACCCTCGCGCCGTCCCCGGCATCGCGACCGGCACGGCAGGGGGCTGCGCGGCCCGCTGGCGCCGCCCCAGGTGCCGATCTCGCTCACCCGCTCCGAACTGTTCGACGACTACGTGCGCGAATCGGTGGAGCGTCTTGAACGGCGCTGGCCGCAGTTGATCGAAGTGGAGTTCGCCGTCCAGGAGGTGCCGCTGCACGAGCCCGACGCGGCCGACGGCGAGGACGGCGTGCCGCTGGGGCGGGTGCTGCCGGGCAAGCAGGGGCGCAAGAGCCAGATCGTGGTGTACCGGCGGCCGGTGGAGATCCGGGCGAAGACCCGGGAGGACCGCGCGGCGCTGGTGCACGAGATCCTGATCGAGCAGGTGGCGGAGCTGCTGGGGCTGTCCCCGGACGCCATCGACCCGCGCTACGACGAGGACTGAGCACGCGGACGGGGCGGTACCCGGGCCCACCGGGTACCGCCCCGTCCGACCGGTCAGCGCAGGACGACGCCCGGATCCTGGCCGGCCCGCGGGACCCTGACGGTGCTGTGGTCGTCGCGCAGCGCCTGGATGGTGAACATCGGCACGTCCTTGGCGGGCAGCGAGAGCATCCGGGCGGCCATCACCGGGCCGCCGGAGACGGTCTCGACGGTGAGCGCGAAGCTGCCGTTCAGCCCGCCGGGCTCGGGCGCCGGGAGGGCGACCGTGCCGCCGGCCGGGAGCTGGACGTCCTTGCTCACCGGGGTGCCGCCGCCGCTGCCGGCCGAGGCGGTGACCCGGACGGTGGCGGCGTCGCCGGCGGAGGTCAGGAACAGCGTGGACGCGCCGACCCGGTTGTCGGCGACCGTGGCGCGGGCGCCGACCGGGCCGGTACCGGTGAGCCAGGCCGCGTCGCTCTTGCCGCCGCCCCCGGCCCGGTCGACCCGCAGGCCGGCCACGACCGGGGTGGGGTGCTTGTCGTCGGTGGGCGACAGCCGCAGCCCGGCGACCTCGTCGCGGGTGACCTTGCCGAGGTCGACGGCGGCCACCATGCCCGCCTTGATGTGGATGGACTCGTTGCCGGCCGGGGTGAACCAGCCGTTCTTGCCGGACAGCTGGATCTTCAGGTCGGCGTCGTCCTCCGGCGGCGCCCAGACCACCAGGTGGGCGGCGGAGGTGTCGGCGGGCAGGCCGGGCAGCACCTGGGTGGCCGCCGGCTCGGCCGAGGCCGGGATCCAGTCCGCGCCCTTGCCGCCGTCGGCGGCGTGCAGCGCGGCGCCGACCCGCCCGCTGCGGGCGACCACGTGCACGGCGAGGTCGTTGACCGCGCCCTTGCTGATCGTCGGCAGCAGCACGGACTGGGAGCTGCCGGGGGCGACGGTGATGCCGTTGGCGGCGTCGTTCTCGATCAGGCCCTTGTCGCCGTACAGCTTGATGTCGACCACGGCGGCGGAGGACTCGGTGTTCACCAGGCTGACGTAGTCGACCCGGTCGCCGGCCGTGCTGGCCCCGGCGAACCAGAAGCTGGTCCCCGCGGGGGTGCAGGTGAGGCCGGACAGGCCGAGGCCGCGCTGCTCGGTGACCACGGTGGTCTGGGTGACGGTGAAGCCGGGGGCGAGGGCGCCGGTGGCGACGGCCCCGGTGCCGGGCGCGGTGTCGCCGTTGGCGGCCGGGCCGGTGGCCGGGGTGCCGGGCTTGGCCAGGGTCAGCCGGGCGTCGGCGGGTGCGGCGCCCTTGTCCGGGGCGGCCGGGGCGGCCGAGCCGGACGGCGCGGCGGGGGCGCCGGTCGCCGGGGCGGAGGGCGCGGTGGTCGGCGGGGTCGCGGGCGCGGCGTCGGAGAGCCAGCCGGCCCCGCCGGTGGCGCCGCCCGTCCCGGGCGGGGTGTAGGCGGTGAGCGTGGTCGAGCCGGTCAGGCCCTGGAGCGGCTGCGGGCAGACCGCCGCCGTCCGCTCGACCTGCGCGGTGGTCGGGGTGACGCCCCCGTCCGCCTTGGCGGGCGCGGCCGGCGGGCGCGTCTCGGCGATCCCGAACACCGCCGCGAGCACGACGGCCGCGGCCAGCAGGGACTGCGTGGTCCTGGTGCCCCCGGACCGCCCGGCCGGCCGGGCGGAGGCCGCGGGCTCCGGCGCCTGGGCCGGGGCGGGCCCGGACTGCCCGACCTCGGCGGCCTCGGCGGCCTCCGTCGGCTCGACGGCCTCGGGCGCGGACTTCTTCCTGAATGCGGGCTTCTTCATCGCGGGTCAGCTCCCCGATCCGTGCTGGTGCGGGTACCGGCCCGTGCCGTTGGGGTCGTTCGGGTCGTTGGGGTCGTAGTAGGGCTCGGCCTGCGGCTGCCCCGGCACCCACGGCTGCTGGTGCTCCGTCTGCTGGTAGGGCTGCTGCTCGTAGCCGTACTGCTGCTCCTGCGGGTACGGCTGCTGCTCGTAGCCCTGCTGCGGGTACGCCTGCGGCTGGTAGCCCTCGTAGCCCTGGCCGTCGTACCCCTGGCCGCCGTACGGCGCGGCCACCGGCTGCTGGGCCGCGTACTGGTCGTAGCTGTACGGGTCGGCCTGCTGGTACGTCTGGTACGGGTCGGTGTACGGCTCGGTCTCCTGGACGGCGGCGGCCGCCTGGACCGCTTCGGCCACCGGCTCGCCGGCCGGCTGCGCCGGGATCGCGCCCGGCGGGCCCTCGTACACCCCGCCGTCCTCGCCGCCCTCGCCGCGCTCGGCCATCCGGCGGGCCCGGCGGCTGCCGGGGGCGGGCGCCTGCGCCTGGGCCGCGGCGGCCAGCGCGGCGGCGGCCACCACCTCCTCGGGCAGGTCGTCGTCCTTGTGGCTGCGGCGTCCGGGCAGGGCCAGCACCAGGATGGTCAGGCCGAGCAGCACCTGGGCCCAGATCCAGCCGGTGTGCGCGAAGCCGTCCTCCCGGGTGACGGTCAGCTTGCCGCCGCCGGCCGGGAGCTTGAAGCCCTGCGCCCAGCCGTCGACCTTGACGGACTCCAGCGCGGTGCCGCCCACGGTGGCCTTCCACTCAGGGGCGGCGGACTCGGCGAGCCGCAGCACCCGGCCGTCCGGGCCGGCCGGGACGGTGGCGGTGAGGTCGCGGGCCCCGGCCGGGACGACCACCGGGGCGGCGCCCGGGGCGGTGATCACCGCGCGGACGGCGGGGGCGCCGGTGACCTGCCAGAGCGCGGAGTCGCCGTCCTGGTTGGCCTTGACCAGGCCGGGGGTGGTGTCCAGGACGTCCTTGTAGGTGGCGATCACCGACTTCTGGACCAGCACGTAGGCGATGCCGTAGCCGGAGAGCGCACCGGCCTGGTCGGCGCCGGAACCGGCCAGCAGGCTGCCGACCATCTTGTTCAGGCCGTCCTGGGTGCCGGTCGCCGGGTCGACGGTGGACTCGGCCTGGCCGAGCGTCAGGCCCGCGCCGCGGACCACGGTGTAGCGGACCGCGCCGCCGCCCGGGTCGCCGGTGACGACCAGGGTGCGGGACCGGTCGGTGGTGCCGGCCTCCTCCGCGATGAACGCGGGCACCTGGCCTGCCTGGGCCCGGTGCAGCGGCTTGCCGGCGCCGGTGAGCGCCCACCACAGGCCGGTGCCCAGCGGGGCCAGCACCGCGGCGGCCACCACCAGCGCGGCCACCGGCTGGCGCCAGCCGAAAGCGATCCCGGCCACGCGGGCGTTGGCGCCGTCGGCACCGATCGCGGCGGCCGCCAGCAGGGCGATCCCGGCGATCAACGAGGCCGGGCCGGCCCAGGCGGGCACCGCCGGGCCGCCGGAGGCCGGGGTGACGGAGGTACCCGCCACCGCGACCGCGAAGACCAGGCCCGCACCGGCCGCACCCCAGGCGGCCAGCACCGCACGGCGGCGGTCGGCGCGCAGCAGCGCGGCGAGCGCGGCGAGCACCACGCCGGCCGACAGCCAGACCGGCGGCACCCCGGCACCGCCGGGGTTGACCAGCAGCAGGCCGGCCGCACTCGCACCGGTGCCGTGCAGGCCGGGCAGGCCGGCCTCCAGCAGCAGCCACTGCGGGTGCGTCAGCACCGTCAGCGACCACGGCGCCAGCACCAGGACGGGCAGCGCGAGGATCACCAGGACGCGCAGGCCGAGCAGGCGCAGCGCGGCGCCGCCCGAGCCGAAGGCGCCGCCGCGGACCACCGCGACGACCAGCGTCGCCAGGCACAACGGCAGGGCGAGCGCCCAGGTCAACGGCACGAAGGAGGTGGCCAGGGTGAGCAGCAGGACGGTCATCCAGACCGGCCGCCACCCCGGGCGGGCGCCCTTGGCGGCGCTCTCGTCGCGGATGCCGAGACCGGCCGCGATCGCGGCGGCGCGGGCCAGCGGCGGCAGCAGCACGGCGAGGACGGCGGTGCCGATCCGGCCCTGGGCGAGCGCGCCGGTCGCGGCGGGCAGCAGCGCGTAGGCGGCGCTGGCCCAGGCCCGGACCAGCTTGGAGTCCAGCAGCGGCCGGGACACCAGGTAGGCGCTGACCGCCGACAGCGGCACGGTGAGCACGACCAGCAGGGTGAGCGCGAGGTCGGCGTGGTCGAACAGCACCCAGGACAGCACCGCGAGCACGCCGAGGTACGGCGGCGCGGCGGCGGTGGAGCCGGTGCCGATCGGGTGCCAGGCGTCCGCGTACATCGACCAGAGGCCGGCGGCGCCGTCGGTGGCCGGCAGCAGGGCGCCGCCGAACAGCTCGCCGCTGCCGAACAGGCCGCGGCAGGCGATCAGGGCGAACACCAGCAGGGCGGCGAACAGCACCGGCGCCGGGCGCCGGGCCAGCTTCTTGATCAGCGTGAACTGCTCGACGACCAGGTCCTCGTCGTCCTCGCCGCCCGGCCCGGCCTCGACCGAGCCGTGCCGGCCGGTGTCGTCCCCTCCCCCTATGCCGAGGGAGCCGATCACGCCCTCGACGGCGAGCCGGGCGGTGGCGCCGGGCGGCGGGAAGAGCGTGCGGTCGTCCAGGGCGTCGGCGGCCCGGGTGCGGGCGCGCTGTTTGCGCGCGGCCAGCAGCCGGGGGAAGCGGACGAGTTCGTGGCCGAGGCCGGTGAGCTCGTCGAAGGCCTGGCGCGGGTCCTTGCCGAGCAGGTTGGTGACGGCCCGTAGCAGGGTGCCGAGCACCAGCCGCAGCAGGACGTAGGGGAAGAGCGCGCCCTTGCAGTTGGCGAGCAGGGTGTAGACGGCGCCTGCCTTGTCCACCCGGTGCGGGTGGGCGGGGCCGCAGTCGATGGCGCGGCGCTCGCGGCTGGCCGCCTCGGCGTGCCGCAGCACGGCGTCGGGGGCGACCACCACGCGGTGGCCGGCGGCGTTGACCCGCCAGCAGAAGTCGGCGTCGTCGCGCATCAGCGGCAGCGCCTTGTCGAAGCCGCCGAGTTCCTCGAAGACGTCGCGGCGCACCAGCATGCCGGCGCTGGAGACGGCGAGCACCGGGCGGACCTGGTCGTGCTGGCCCTGGTCCTGCTCGCGGCGGTCGAGGCCGGTCCAGCGGCGGCCGGAGCGGGCGATGGTGACGCCGACCTCCAGCAGCTGGCGGCGGTCGTACCAGCTGCGCAGCTTGGGGCCGACCACGGCGGCGCTGGGGGTGGAGTCGGCGACCTGGAGCAGCCGGCGCAGCGCGTCGGTCTGCGGCTCGCAGTCGTCGTGCAGCAGCCAGAGCCATTCGACGGGCTGGGTCTCGCGCGGGCCGCCGCGGCCGAGGTCGTCCTCCTGGGCGAGCGGGTCGCCGAAGTCGTCCCAGCCGCCGGTGACCGGGTCGTAGCCGGAGGGGTCGAGCCGGTACGGCAGGTCCTCCGGGCGCAGCGGCGGGCTGCCGAAGACGGCCTCGGCGACGGCGGTGCCGAAGCCGGCCCGGCGGCCGAGGAGCAGCGGGCCGCTCTCGGGCAGCCAGTCGGCGAGGGTGTCCGCCAGCAGTTGCGGAGAGTTGTCGGTGGAACCGGTGTCGACCGCGAGCACCCGCTGGACCTGGCGGTCCTGGCCGAGCAGGCCGGCGAGGGCCTGCGGCAGCCAGCGGGCCCCGTCGTGCGAGACGATCACCGCGGTGACCAGGTGGCGCGGGTAGGCGGGCGGCCTGGCAGCGGTGAAGCCGCTCTGGTGGCTGTAGACGGTCATCGAGTGCGCGGGCCTCAGTTCTCGGTGGACACAGCCGGTGAACGGCAACCGGATGGCGCACCACACTAACGGCTCCGGATGGCGGCTTCGTCCGCGGTGCCGGTGCGGGACCGGTGAAGACCCGGCAGGGAACACGAAAGCGCCCCACCGCCGCGGTGAGGCGCCCGTACTGCCGTGTGGTTGTCGAAGGGTCAGCGGGGGTCGGCGGCCGCCCCGGTCAGACCGCGCTCTTCTTGAGCCGGCGGCGCTCGCGCTCGGAGAGGCCGCCCCAGATGCCGAACCGCTCGTCATTGGCGAGGGCGTACTCCAGGCATTCCGAACGGACCTCGCAGGCGAGGCAGACCTTCTTGGCCTCGCGCGTGGAGCCGCCCTTCTCGGGGAAGAAGGACTCGGGGTCGGTCTGGGCGCACAACGCGCGCTCCTGCCAGCCGAGTTCCTCTTCCTCCTCCGCGATGCCGTCACCGATCAACAGCTCAAAGAGCTCGCTCATGTGGCGCGCCTCCTCTGCCCCTACTTGGCGTCCCCGTGGTTGCCGTTGCCTCGTGCGGCCGACGACACGAGTGAAATTACAGTTGCGTCACTCTGGCTCAGTCAAGCCGAGCTCTGGTATTGGGGCGAGGATTCACTCCCCGGCACCAAGCCGTTACGAATAGTGTACATATTCGGACACATTGGACCTTCGATCCGAAAGCCCCGAACGGCGTCGAACCAGCCACAACCATTCGGCGAGTGACGCTCGGTCACCATCACAGGCCGGTCATCGCCCTGCCTTCCCGGCGATCTTCCCATCGAAACATAGAGCGTGATTTATCACCCCATCCGGGCAACTTCTTGGCGTAACCCCCTCGAATGCCCCATCCCTGTGTTTGACACCGGCCCCACGGATGCGGTCTCCTTTCCCCTATGTCAGAGTTCGCCAGCCCCCGGAGCGGTTCCACGCTCCGCCGTGCCGTGAACTCTTGTTGTCGCCTCTGTTCCTGCTGTATCTAGGCGCCCGCGTCCCACCGCGCGCCGCCCCCAGGAAGCACAGAGGCCGCCCGCGATTCCCGTCCCAGGACATCCCGGATCCGGCTGATCCCCGACGAACAGCCGCCACTCCGAGGACGACTCCCGTGCGTATGACCCGTATCCGCAAGCGGAACCGCGACCGCAGCAAACTCGCCCGCCGAAGCCCCGCACCCACCGCGCCCGCCTCCCCCGCCGCGCCCGCCCGGGGCTGGACCGACGGCCTCAGCGACGTCTCCATCGCCGGCGACCCGCTCGCCTTCCCGCACCTGGCCCGCACCGACCTGCCCCGCCACCCCACCACCGTGGCCGGCCACGCCCGACTGATCCGCGAGATCGCCGCCGACCGCGCCCGCTGGGAGCCCCTGGTCCGCTACGACGCGCTCACCCGCTGGTACGCCCGGCTGGAGACCGGCCCCGGCTACGAGGTCTGGCTGCTCAGCTGGCTGCCCGGCCAGAGCAGCGGCTTCCACGACCACGGCGAGTCCTCCGGCGTGATGACCGTCGTCCAGGGCGAGCTGATCGAACGCTCGCTCACCCGCGCCGGCGAGAAGGTCCGTACCCTGCGCGCCGGCGGGATGGGGGTCCCCCCGGCCGGAGGCTGGGGGAGGGTCTTCTCCTCCGGCTACCTCCACGAGGTGGTCAACGGCACGCTCGAACCCGCCGTCTCCATCCACCTCTACACCCCCGGCCTCACCGAGATGAACCAGTACGGCGGCACCGCCGTCCCCGAGCAGCACCCGCAGGCCCAGGCCGAGACGCACTGAGCACCCGCCCACGTCAACCCGGCCGTCGCACCCGCCGGCGGCCGGGCCGACGACCGGGCTGACGGGCAGTCGGACCGTGGCAGGATGACCCCATGCGCATCGTGGCACTGGCAGGCGGAATCGGCGGAGCGCGCTTCCTGCGCGGACTCCTCGCGGCGGTCGGACCGCAGGACGAGATCACCGTCATCGGCAACACCGGCGACGACATCCACCTCTACGGCCTCAAGGTCTGTCCCGACCTCGACACCGTGATGTACACCCTCGGCGGCGGCATCCACGAGGAGCAGGGCTGGGGCCGCACCGACGAGACCTGGTCGATCAAGGCCGAGATGAAGGAGTACGGCGTCGGCCCCGAGTGGTTCGGGCTCGGCGACCGCGACTTCGCCACCCACCTCGTCCGCAGCCAGATGCTCACCGCCGGCTACAGCCTCAGCCAGGTCACCGAGGCGCTGTGCGTGCGCTGGAAGCCCGGCGTACGGCTGCTGCCGATGAGCGACGGCCGGGTCGAGACCCACGTGCGGATCACCGACGAGCAGGGCACCCGGGCGATCCACTTCCAGGAGTACTGGGTCAGGCTGCACGCCGCCGTCGACGCCGAGGCGATCATCCCGGTCGGCGCCGACACCGCGAAGCCCGCGCCCGGCGTCCTGGAGGCCATCGCCGCCGCCGACGTCATCCTCTTCCCGCCGTCCAACCCGGTCGTCTCCATCGGCACCATCCTCGCCGTCCCCGGCATCCGGGAGGCCGTCGCCGCCGCCCCGGCCCCCGTCGTCGGGCTCTCCCCGATCATCGGCGGCGCCCCGGTGCGCGGCATGGCCGACAAGGTGCTCGCCGCCGTCGGCGTCGAGGCCACCGCGGAGGCCGTCGCGCTGAACTACGGCGCCACGCTCATCGACGGCTGGCTCGTCGACACCGCCGACCAGGACTCGGTCGCCGCCGTCGAAGCCGCCGGGATCGCCTGCCGGGCCGTCCCGCTGCTGATGACCGACGTCGAGGCCACCGCCGAGATGGCCCGGGCCGCCCTCGCCCTCGCCGAGCAGGTGCGCAAGTGAGCGGGCCCAGGCGTGGGCGCGGGAGCAACGGGGCGGGCGCATGAGCCTGCGGATCCTGCCGGTCGAGGGGCTGCCGGAGATCGACGCCGGGACCGACCTCGCCGCACTGCTCGCCAAGGCCGGCGAGTACCAGGACGGCGACATCCTGATCGTCACCTCGAAGATCGTCAGCAAGGCCGAGGGCCGGCTGCTGCACGCCGCCGACCGCGAGGCCGCGATCGAGGCCGAGACCGTCCGGGTGGTCGCCCGGCGCGGCCACGCCCGGATCGTCGAGAACCGCAACGGCTTCGTCATGGCCGCCGCCGGCGTCGACGCCTCCAACACCGCCCCCGGCACCGTCCTGCTGCTGCCCGAGGACCCGGACGCCTCCGCCCGCGCCCTGCGCGGGCAGCTCCAGCAGCTCACCGGCCGCCGGCTCGCCGTCGTCGTCACCGACACCTTCGGCCGGCCCTGGCGCAGCGGGCTCACCGACGTCGCCATCGGCGCCGCCGGGCTGTCCGTGCTGGAGGACCACCGGGGGCACACCGACAGCCACGGCAACGAGCTGACGCTCTCCATCACCGCCACCGGCGACGAACTCGCCGCCGCGGCCGACCTGGTGAAGGGCAAGACCAGCGGCGTGCCGGTCGCCGTCGTCCGCGGGCTCGGCCACCTCGTCACCGCCGAGGACGGCGACGGCGCCCGGCCGCTGGTCCGCCGCGCCGTCGACGACATGTTCCGGCTCGGCACCTCCGAGGCGCTGCGCCAGGCCGTCACCCTGCGGCGCACCGTCCGCTCCTTCACCGACGCCCCGGTCGACCCCGGCGCCGTGCGCCGCGCCGTCGCCGCCGCCGTCACCGCGCCCGCCCCGCACCACACCACGCCGTGGCGGTTCGTCCTGCTGGAGACGGCGCAGGCCCGCACCCGGCTGCTCGACGCGATGCTCGCCGCCTGGCAGCGCGACCTGCGCGAACTCGACGGCTGGGACGACGCCCGGATCGCCCGCCGCACCGCCCGCGGTGACGTCCTGCGCGACGCGCCCTACCTGGTGGTGCCCTGCCTCGTCATGGACGGCTCGCACCACTACCCCGACCAGCGGCGCGCCGCCGCCGAACGGGAGATGTTCACCGTCGCCGCCGGCGCCGCCGTGCAGAACCTCCTGGTCGCCCTCACCGGCGAGGGCTACGGCTCCGCCTGGGTGTCGTCCACCATGTTCTGCCGCGACACCGTCCGCGCGGCCCTCGACCTCCCGGACGGCTGGGACCCGATGGGCGCCGTCGCCGTCGGCCGCCCCGCCGAAGCCCCGCGCGAACGCCCGGACCGCAGCGCCGACACCTTCATCGAGGTGCGGTAGCGGTTCAGAGACCGCGATAGATCTCGCGGCGATTCCCAACGGCCACCACGAGGATCACCAACACGCCGTCGTGGATCTCGTAGGCCACGCGGTAGACGCCGACGCGGAGACGGTAGAGGCCGACGTGACCCGCCAGCTTCTTGACATCCGGGCCATCGACGTACGGGTCCTCGCCGAGAGCGGTGAGTGCGGTGAGGATCCGCATCGCGTCGACCTGGCTGATGTCACGCAGCTGGCGCTTGGCATGCGCGGTGAAGCGGAACGCGTACTTCACGCAGCGCTCCCGGACGAGTCCTTGGGCGAGTCGAACAGGTCGGCCAGGAGCTCGGCCATGGACACGGTGGGATCGTTCCGGTGCTGCTCGGCCTCACGGGCGAGCAGTTCGTCGGCGGCGTCCTCGATGGCGTCGAGGATCTCGATCGGCACGACCGCTCCGACCCGCTCGCCCTTCCGGGTGATCACGGTGATCTCGCCGGCCTCGGCCTGGTTGACCACCTCGGCGATGTTCGCACGCAGTTCCCGGATGCTCAGTGCGTCAGTCATGCATCAAGCGTACACATCGACGTGTACACCGCACAGCACTTCCGGCTCAGCGCCGCCGGTGGTCGTTGGGGGTGAGGCGGGGACCGCAGCGCCGACACCTTCATCGAGGTGCGGTGAGGATCAGCCGTCGAGGTCGTCCGGCAGCAGCCGGAAGGCCTGGTGGTTGGTCAGCGGCCTGATCGCACGGAAGTGGCGGCGGTCGACGGTCAGCACGGCGTCGGTCCTGAACTCCGCGGCCAGCGCGACGTTGATGGCGTCCGTCAGGCCGATGTTCAGGTCCGGGTACTGCCGCATGACCGCCCGCGCGGTGGCAAGGTGCGCGCCCACCTCGGGCACCTCGAAGCGACCGATCGCACATCGGTCGATGATGTCGTCCAGGACGCGCATCGCCATCGCGGCTCCGAGCGTCCGGTGCGCGAGGTGGTCCAGCTCGGCCAGCACCAGGGGCGAGATGACCAGATGGCCGACCGTACGCAAGGCCTTCAGGCAGGCGTCGTGGTCGGGTTCCTCACCGGCGTACGCGGCGAGCAGGGCGCCGGTGTCACCGACCACCGCGACGTCGGTCACCTGCCGAAGCCTTCCATGTGCTGGTCGAGGTCGGCCAGGATGCGCCCGCCGCCGCCGGGGATGACCGGCATGTCGTCGAGTTCGCCCCCCATCGGATCGGTCCGGAAGGGGTAGACGGGTGCGGCCAGGCTCGGCGGCAGGATGGTGGCCACATGCCTGCCGTCCTTGGTGACGGTGACGGTCTCGCCCCGCTCGACGGCTCCTATCACCCTGGCCGTCTGCTGGTTCAGCTCCCGCATGGTTGCTTCCATGCAAGGCAGTGTACTACGGCGTAGTTCATCGCCGCCGGTGGTCGTTGGGGGTGAGGCGGGGGCCGTAGCGGGGGGCGTGGGGGGTGGTGGCCAGCAGGAGGCGGCAGAGGCGGTGGCGGTGCGGGCGGTAGGGCTCCAGCAGGGCGAGCATCTGGGCGTCGTCGCTGCGGGGGCGGCCGGCCAGGGCCCAGCCGACCAGGTTGGGCAGGTGGAAGTCGCCGACCGAGACCGCGTCCGGATCGCCGTTGCTGCGTTGCAGGGTCTCGGCGGCCGTCCAGGGGCCGATCCCCGGGACGGCGGTGAGCCGGGCGAAGGCCTCGGTGTGGTCCATCGCCGCGGCCTCCTCCAGCCGGGGCGCCAGCCGGACGGCACGCATGACCGTCGCCGAGCGCTTCGGGTCCACCCCCGCGCGGTGCCACTCCCAGCTCGGCACCAGCGCCCACTCCCGGGCCGACGGCGCCACCCGCATGCCCTCGGCCGGGCCCGGCGCCTCGGTGCCGAAGTCCCGTAGCAGGGTGCGCCAGGCGCGGTAGGCCTCGTCGGTGGTCACCTTCTGTTCCAGGATCGCCGGGACGAGGGACTCCAGGACCAGCCCGGTGCGGGTGAGGCGGACCGCGGCGGTGCGGCGCTGGGCGTCCCGCAGCGGGCCGGGCGGCAGCACCAGTGCCTCCGGGTCGTCCTGCGCGCCCAGCAGCGTCGGCAGCCGCTCCAGCAGCCACGGCGCGCCCGGGCCCCAGGCGGTCGCCTCCACCTCGCCGGTGGCCGGGCGCGCCAGCACCCGCAGGGTGCCGATCCCGGTCGGGGTCCGGGACGCCCGCCAGAGCGCGCCGTCGCCGGTGGTGCGGTACGCCGGGTCGGCGGGGCCCCGGCGCAGCGGCAGCAGCGTCCGGGCGACGTCCAGCGGGAAACCCGGCCGCCAGCGCCGTACCGACTCGCCCGTCACCGCCGTGCGCCTCCTCCGCTGTCCGGCTCCACCGCCTTCGTCGACCATGGGGATATGAACGATACGCGGCTGCCGGAGCTGTCCTCCGGGGACGAGAGCGCGGTGCGGGCGCTGTACCACCGGGCGCTGGAGGGGTGGAACCAGCGGGACGGTTCGGCCTTCGCCGGGCCGTTCGCCGAGGACGGGGAGGTGATCGGCTTCGACGGCACCCGGCACTGCGGGCGGTCGGTGATCGCCGCCGAACTGGGGCGGCTCTTCGCGGACCACGCGACGCCGGAGTACGTGGCCAGGGTGCGCCGGGTCCGTGCGCTGGGGCCCGGGGTGGCGCAGCTGGACGCCGTCGCGGGGCTGGTGCCGGACGCCGCGGAGGACCTGGACCCGGCGCTCAACGCGGTGCAGACGGTGATCGCGGTGAACGCCGGGGCGGGCTGGCGGATCGGACTGCTGCAGAACACGCCGGCGCGCTACGACCTCCGGCCGGACCTGGCGGCGGCGTTGACGGCGGAGCTGCGGGGGCTGGTCGGGCGGGGGCCCGGGCCGACGTAGGGCGGTGCGGTGCGGCGCGGTGCGGCGCCTCAGGGGGCCTGGAGGTGGGCCGCGGCCGCGCGGAGGGCGGGGAGCCGGGCGTAGAGGGCGGTGCCGGGGCATTCGGTGTTGAAGGCGTCGCGGTGGCCGGAGACGGCGTCGAAGTCGACGACGGTGCCCTTGGGGTAGCGGCTGGCGTCGGAGGCTGAGGTCAGCTTGGTGCGGCCGTCGGCGGGGTGGCCGGTGAGGCCGAGCTTCCAGCCGGCGATGGCGGCGAGGCCGTCCAGGAGGGGCTGGGGCGGGGCGTCGCCGACGTAGGTGCCGATGGCGGCGACGCCGGCCGAGTCGGTGTTGAAGCCGAGGGTGTGGGCGCCGTGGACGGGCAGGTCGACGCCGCCGGCCCGGCCCTCGTAGACGGTGCCGCAGCGGTCGACCAGGAAGTTGTAGCCGATGTCCCGCCAGCCGCTGCTCTGAACGTGGTACTGGTAGATCGACCTGATCACCCGGGGGGCGTCGGAGCAGGCGTAGTCGGTGGCGGTGGCGGTGTGGTGGATGAACACCTCGTGGACCGGGCCGGTGTACTCGAAGGTCTGGTCGCGCAGGGACTCGTCCGCGCCCCAGCCGGCCCGGGTGACGATGGCGGGGCGCGGGGCCTGGTGGCCGTCGGCGGGGTGGCGGGGCAGGACCCTGGCGGAGGGCGCGGGCGCGCCCTGGCCGGGGTCGACCAGGTCGAGCCGCAGGCCGGGCGGGGGCCCGGCGGGGCCGGGGCGCACCTCGACGGCGACGCCGTCGCTGCGGCCGGTCCACAGGGGCGCGGTGGCGCCGTGCGGGGCGAGGTCGGGGCCGTCCTCGGTGTCGGCCTCCAGGTCGTGCCAGTCGCCCCAGCGGCCGGTGGCCGCGTCCCGGGTGCGGACCCGGACGGCGCCGCCGGCCAGCGCGTCCGCCGGGCCGTCCCAGCCGACGCCGAGGAGTTCGAACGGCCGGGTGGTGCGCGGGGCCAGGGCGGGGCCCGGGCCGAGCGGCAGTGAGGTGACCGACCCGCCGCCGGCGGAGCCGAGGCGCCGGGCGCCGTCGGGGTCGGCCGGGCCGGCGGTGGCGGCGGGCTGGAGGAGCAGGGCGACGGTGCAGCCGGCGAGCACGGCGGCCGGGAGGGAAAGGCGCATAAACCGGATGTTGGCGGCAAATCGGGCCGCTCGCCACGTCGCCTCGCGACCGGTCCGCCACCCCTCCCGACGGCCCACTCGAAGGCCGTAGGCTGGGCGCACCATGACTGCGCATTTCGCTGCCGATGCCCGCACCCCCGTCGAACTGCTGCACGCATATCTGCGAGGCGGCACGCCCACGGTCGATCCCGCGGCCCCGCTGGTCACCTTCTACGACGACGCCACCGGCGAACGGGTGGAGCTGTCCGCCCGGACCTTCGACAACTGGGTGGCCAAGACGGCCAACCTCCTCCAGGACGAGTTGAACGCCGGCCCGGGCGACCGGGCCGTGCTGCTGCTCCCCGCCCACTGGCAGAGCGCCGTCTGGCTGCTGGCCTGCTGGTCGGTCGGGGTGACGGCGGTGCCCGGCGGCGACCCGGCCGACGCCGACCTGGTGGTCAGCGGTCCGGACGGACTGGCGGCCGCCCAGGCCTGCGAGGGCGAGCGGGTGGCCCTGGCCCTGCGCCCGCTCGGCGGACGCTTCCCGCAGCGCCCCGACGGCTTCCTCGACTACGCCGCCGAGGTGCCCGGCCAGGGCGACCGCTTCGCGCCGTACTCGCCCGTCGCCCCGGACGGCCACGCGCTGGAGACCGTCGTGGACGGGCTGCCGCTGAAGCTGACCGGCGAGCAGACCGTCGCGCTGGCCCGGGAGGGGGCCGCCCGACTCGGGCTCAAGCCCGGCGACCGGGTGCTGTCCACCCTCTCGTTCGACGACTGGACCGGTCTGGAGGCCGGACTGCTGGCGCCGCTGGCGGCCGGCGCCTCGGTGGTGCTGTGCCGCAACTCGCAGGGGCTCGAACCCGGGCAGTGGGAGAAGCGGACCGAGTCCGAACGGGTGACACTGCGCCTCGGGTAACCCCCGGATCGGACCGGGCGGGTAGGGATCCCTGCCATGGCCGAGGACGACACCGCGCACCCCCCGACCGACCCGCCCCCGACGGATGCGCACCCTTCCGAACCCGAACACCCGCGTCGGCGCCGGCGGTGGCTGATGATCACCGCCGGCGTCGTCGCGTTCCTGCTGGTCGCCACCGGGGCACTGCTCTGGATCGCCTACCGCACGCTGGACGGCAACATCCGCACCGACTCGGACACCGACCGGCTGCTCGCCCGGCTGGAGGCCGAACGGCCGAGCCGGACCGCCGGGGCCAAGGGCTCCGAGAACATCCTGCTGATCGGCAGCGACGACCGCTCCGGCACCAACTCCTCGTACGGCGGCGAGCCGGGAACCCAGCGCTCGGACACCACGATCCTGCTGCACCTGGCCGCCGACCGGAAGCACGCGACGGCGGTCTCCATCCCGCGCGACGTCATGGTCACCGTCCCCGCCTGCGAGAAGCCGGACGGCACCCGCAGCAAGGCCGGGCTGATGCAGTTCAACTGGGCGTTCGAGATGGGCGGCGCGGCCTGCTCGATCCGCGCCGTCGAGCAGCTCAGCGGCATCCGGATCGACCACTACGTGATCCTCGACTTCAACGGCTTCAAGACGATGGTGAACGCGATCGGCGGGGTCGAGGTGTGCGTCCCGCAGGCGATCCACGACAAGGACGCCAGACTCGACCTGCCCGCCGGGCGGCAGACCCTGCACGGCGAGCAGGCACTCGGCTACGTCCGGGCCCGGGAGAGCCTGGGCGACGGCAGCGACACCCAGCGGATGGGACGTCAGCAGCAGTTCCTGGCCGCGCTGGTCCGCAAGGTGCAGTCGCAGGGCGTGCTGCTGAACCCGGCGCGGCTGTGGCCGGTGCTGGACGCGGCCACCTCCTCGGTCAAGGCGGACGGCGGGCTGTCCTCGCTCGGGGCGCTGTACGACCTCACCCAGGACCTGCGGGACATCCCCTCGGCGGACGTGGTGCTCCTGACCGCGCCGCGCCGCCCGTACCGGTACGACTCGGACCGGGACGAGTTCGTGCAGCCGCAGACCACGCAGCTGTTCACCGCGCTGCGGGACGACCGGTCGGTCGCCGTCCGGCCGCCCGGTTCGGCGCCGTCGCCGGGCGCCGTCGCCGGGGCCGGTGTCGGGGCCGGGGCGGGCGTCGGTGTCGGGGCGGGTGCGAGCCCGAGCCCGGCGGCGACGGGTGCAGCTACGGGCGCGGGGTCTGACGAGGCGGCGGGGGCGGCCGGGGCTGCGGGGGCACCGGCGAAGGCGTCACCCTCGGCGGACGCCTCGCCCACCTTCGAGGGACGCACGGCCGACGTGGACGCCTGCGCGCAGCACTGACCGCGGCTGCGCCGCAGGTCGGCACGGGTTTTCCGGAAATCCCGCACGCCCAGGAGACTTTACCCGTCCATTACCTGAACATGGCGCAGATCACACCGGCAGGATTCCGCCGTTCGGCTCGTCTAGTGTGTCCGGATCGGCCCGCCGAACGGGCGAGCCGGAGCCGTGACCGGTCGGAGGTAGGGAACCCCCGTGCAGCAGGACAAACCGGAGGTCGATCCCGCCGACCAGTGGACGCGCGACCCGGAAACCGGCCAGTACCGCCTCGACCCGTCCGCCGGAATCCCCGGGCAGCGCCGCCGGACGGCCGAACGGGGAGCCGCCGAGCAGACGCCGGCCACCGAGTCCGGGACCGCGACCGCCGGCACCCCCGGGCCGGGCCGCCGCGACTCCCGGCGCCGGGCGGCCGCCGCCGCCAAGCGGACCCGGCGCCGCCGGGCGCTCAAGTGGACCGCCGGGGCCGGCGCCCTGGTGATGGTCGCGGGCTGCGGCGGGGCGTACTACCTGTACCAGCACTTCAACAGCAACCTGACCTCCGTCAAGGTCCAGCTGGGCAACGAGGAGGAGCGGCCCAAGGCCGCCGGGGACGCGCTCAACATCCTGGTGCTGGGCACCGACAGCCGGCAGGGCCTCGGCCGCGAGTACGGCGACGAGGGCAGCGCCGGGCACGCCGACACCACGCTGCTGTTCCACATCTCCAAGGACCGCTCCAACGCGACCGCGATCAGCATCCCGCGCGACCTGATGGTGCCGATCCCGGAGTGCCAGAGCAGCGACGGCAAGAAGATCCCCGGCTCCGCGCGGGACATGTTCAACAACAGCCTCGGCCAGGAGGGGCGCGACCCGGGCTGCACCTGGAAGACCGTCGAGAAGATGACCGGGATCCGGGTCGACCACTTCGTGCAGGTCAACTTCGAGGCGGTGAAGACGCTGTCCAGCGCCGTCGGCGGGGTCGAGGTCTGCGCGGCCAAGGACATCAACGACACGGACTCGCACCTGAAGATGAGCAAGGGCCGGCACGTGGTCCAGGGCGACGAGGCACTGGCCTTCGTCCGCACCCGGCACGCCGTCGGCTTCGGCGGCGACCTCACCCGCATCCCGCTCCAGCAGCAGTTCATCAGCTCGATGATCCGCAAGATCAAGAGCGACGACACCCTGACCAGCCCGAGCAAGCTCTACAAGCTCGCCGACGCCGCCACCAAGGCGCTCACCGTGGACTCCGGGATCGGCAGCGTCGACAAGCTCAAGGATCTCGCGCTGGACCTCAGCAAGGTCGACACCAAGAACATCACCTTCGCCACCGTGCCGGTCCTGGACGACCCCAAGGACAAGGACCGGCTGGTGCTCAAGCAGCCGGACGCCGGGCAGCTGTTCTCGATGGTCGCGGGCGACCGCTCGCTGACCGAGACCGCCGCGCCCGCCGACGCCGCCACGGCCGCACCGGAGACCGCACCGGCGGCCTCGACCGCCGCCGCCCCGACGGTGGACCCCAAGGACGTCCGGGTGACGGTGCGCAACGGCAGCGGGACGCGCGGGCAGTCGGGGCCCACCGTGGAAAAGCTCCGCACCAAGGGCTTCGCCAAGGCCACGACCGCCTCCGACGCGCCCGTCACCGCGACCACCGCGGTGTCCTTCCCGGCCGGGCAGGACGCCGCGGCCGCCGCCCTGGCCGCCGCGCTCGGCCTGCCGGGCGACGCCGCCCGGCAGGATCCGAAGGCGGATCCGAAGGGCCCGCTGGTGCTGGTGCTGGGCAAGGACGTCCTCGCCGCTCCGGCGGCGGCCCCGACCGAGGCGCCGAAGGACCTCCAGCGGGTGCAGGCGGACGACACCGACGCGTGCGCCAAGTAGCCGGGCCCAGGCCCTACTCCGGCGTGAGGGTGCCGTCCGTCTCCTGGTAGTGCTCGCCGGTGCGGGGGCAATGCCAGCGGCCGTCGCCGGCGGGCTCCAGCGGCTCGCCGGCGCGGCCGACCCAGCCGATCCGGCGGGCCGGGACGCCGGCGGCCAGGGCGAAGTCCGGGACGTCCCGGTGGACCACCGCGCCGGCCGCGACCAGCGCCCAGCGGCCGACCGTCACCCCGGCGACCAGGACCGCCCGGCCGCCGATCGAACAGCCCTGACGGAGCGTCACTCCTTCGGCGTGCCAGTCCTGTTGACGCTTGGGCCGACCCTCCGGGGTCACCGCGCGGGGGTGGCGGTCGTTGGTGAGGACGGCGGCGGGGCCGATGAACACCCCGTCCTCGACCAGCGCGGGCTCGTACACCAGCGCGTGGTTCTGCAGTTTGACCCGGTCCCCGATCCGGACGCCCGGACCGACGTAGGCGCCGCGGCCGATCACGCACTCGGCGCCGATCACCGCGTCCTCGCGGACCTGGGCGAGGTGCCAGACCGTCGTCCCCGCGCCGATGACGGCCCGTTCGTCGACGTCCGCGCTCGGCTCGATCCGGGCCGCGCCGGGCCCGCCCTCAACTGTCGCCATGCGCACCGACGATAGCGGTGCGGGTCGACTCTCAGGATTCGTCCGACAATTCGCGCGCCCGGCGGAAACCGTCGGACGAACCCTGCCCGGTCGGCGTCAACTCGCCCTGGAGAGGACGTCCTTGGCGGCCGGGCCGACACTCTCTATCACCCGGCGGGCCAGTGAGCGGGGCGAGGTGAGGAAGCCGAAGCCCCAGCTGAGGTGCATGGTGGCGAGCGCCACCGGCAGCATCGTCCTGGCCTTGAAGGACAGGCCGCGGCCGCCGACCAGCCCGCCGCCGAGGATGCCCAGCACGTACGCGCCGGGCACCGCGAGGAGGGCCGGGTGGACGGCGACGCCCAGCACCAGCCCGAGGGTGACGGCCAGCAGGGCGGTCGGCGGGGCCAGGTAGCGGAGGTTGACCGAGCCGCGGTGGTAGCGGGTGACCACCCGGCGCCAACGGCCGTAGTCCTTGTACTGCTTGGCCAGCGCCTTCACCGACGGCCGGGGCCGGTAGGTCACCTTGAGCTGCGGGGTGAACCAGACCAGCCCGCCGTCCTGGCGGATCCGGTAGTTGAGCTCCCAGTCCTGGGCGCGGATGAACTCCTCGTTGTAGCCGCCGAGCTTCTCCAGCACCTCGCGCCGGAACACCCCGAGGTAGACGGTGTCCGCCGGGCCGGCCAGGCCGCCGGTGTGGAAGGCGGCGTTGCCGACACCGATCTTGGAGGTCATCGCGGCGGCGACCGCGTTCTCCCACTCGGTCTCGCCCTCGGCGTGCATGATGCCGCCGACGTTGGCGGCGTCCATCTCGTCGAGCAGCCGGACCGCGGTGGTGATGTAGCCGGGGGTGAGCAGGCCGTGGCCGTCCACGCGCACCACTATCGGATGGCGCGAGCCCCGGATCGCGGCGTTCAGCCCCGCGGGGGTGCGACCGGTGGGGTTCGGCACGGTCCGAACCCGCGGGTCCTCCGCCACCAGTTCGGCCGCGATCTCCGCGGTCCGGTCGGTGGACGGACCGAGGGCGATCACCACCTCCATCGGCCCGGGGTACTCCTGGTCCAGGATGCGCCGGACCGCCGTCCGCAGGTGTCGTTCCTCGTTGAGCACCGGCATGATCACGGAGACAGCCGGCAGCTCCTCAGCAGCCTTGGTGTTCATCGGGGCCAACCGTACCGGTGCGGACACGTCTCCGTCTTGTCCCGGTCCGGGCCGCTGCACACAGCCCGCGACGCCCGGTTGGACTCCTTGATCACGCCCACCGTACTCCGCTCCGCTCACGGGCCCGCAGCCGGGTCGCAACGGGCGGTTTCCGGAGGACGGGACGGAGCCCGGCAGGGCGCCCCCGGCGGGGTTCGGGGGCGGCCGCGCGGGTTCGGTGCAGGTTCGGCGCAGGTTCAGAGCAGGTGGTGAACGATGGTGAAGAGCGCGTAGCCGCCCAGCGACAACCGGTTCAGCAGGTGCTGCGGGCCGCCCAGCCGGTCCGGCAGCGACCGGTGCGGGCGCAGGTCCGGCCGGTGGGCGGCGGTCGCGACGGCCCGGGCCAGCTCCACCGGGTCGTAGCGGTCCCCGAGGTGTCCGGCCAGCCAGGCGGCCGGGCGGCTGCCGACGGTGACCTCCTCGCCCGAGCGCAGCTGGACGGTGAGCAGGTTGCGGTGGACCGCGGCCGCGTTGATCTCCTGCCACCGGAAGGTCCGGGTGCGCAGCGCGGTGGCCATCCGCAGGCCGTCCCGGTCGACGACCATCTGCCAGGAGAGGGTGCGGCCGCAGGCGAGGATCGCCACCGTGCCGGTCAGGAGCGGGTGCACCAGGCCGCCCCACCAGCCGCTCCGGTCGAGCAGCACGACGAGGCCCGCGAGCAGCAGGGCGGGCACCGGGCCGGCCACCGCCCGCAGCGGCAGCGGCATCTCCCAGCGCCGGGCGGGCACCGCTTCGGCGTCCGTCCCGGCCGCGGGGGCGGCGGCCACCGTCTCGGCGGTCAGGGCGGCGACGGCCAGCTCCCGCTCCCGGTAGCCCTCGGTGCGCCGGCCCGGCCGCGGGGCCCGGGCGGCGGGGGCGACCACGGCCGCCACCCAGCGCGGGTCGTGGTCCAGCAGTCCGGGGCGGACCAGGAGCTGCTGTTCCGGCCCGTCGGGCCCCCGGTACAGCACGGCCGGCACGCTCCGGCCGGCGCGGGCGAGCCAGGCGGCGGCCTGCTCCGGGGTCAGCCGGTCGAGGACGTCCCCGAGCTCCTCCTCTTCCTCGTCGTAGGAGACCTCGACGTCGAGGTGGTCGGCGTCGTCGTCCTCGGTCTCCAGGTGTTCGGGCACCCAGGCCGGGCCCTCGCCGTCCGGGGCGCCGTAGCGGGCCCAGCGGTAGCGGTCGCGCTCGACCAGCCGCCAGAGCGCGGGGCCGTCCGGCGGGCCGTCCAGCGGCTGCACCAGCAGGTCGCCCTGGGCGTCGGCGCGGACCCGGACGGCGAGGGCGGGAGCGGAGCCCGCGAAGGAGGGCCGGGAGCGGCGGGCGTTCGCGGTGGCGGCCGAGCCGAGCAGCAGCAGGCCGGGCAGGGCGAGCAGGCCGCCGGCGGTCAGCGCGCCGGTGAGGTCGTAGTCGTCGCCGGCGGCGCGGACGGCGGCGCCGTCCACCAGCAGCGGTACGGCCTCGCCGGGCTGCGGCGGCCGGGCCCACCAGATGTCCAGCCGGGCGGTGCGTTCCGGGCCGCCGCCGGGCGGGTGGAAGCGGACGGTCAGGACGCCGTCCTGGTCGGTGTCGCCCGCGGTGCCGGTGACCTGGTCGGCCCGTTCGGCGCTCGCCTGCTGCCGGGCCTGCGCCCACAGCCCGTACAGCGGGAACACCAGGGCGGCGGCGAGCAGCAGGCCGCCGAGCGCGCGGCGCAGCACCGGCGGGCCGTCGGGGTGGACGGGCGAGGGCGCTCCGGCCGCGGTCCAGGGGAAGGGGACGGGCGGGGCCATCAGTTCGTCGAGCTGCTGGCGGGCGCGGCGGCGGCCGAGCTCGGCGCCGATCAGCGCGGCGGAGAGCAGCAGGTGGACCAGGACGGCCGTCCAGCGGCCGAGCGGGGTGACCAGGCCGTGCGGGGCGTACCAGAGCACCGCGAGGACGGCCGGCGGGAGCAGCGCCCGGCCGCGGAACCGGCCGACCAGCAGGACCACTTCGGCGAGCACCGACCAGGCGGCCAGCGAGGAGCCCCAGGTGTCCCGGCAGACGCCCTGGACGTTGCAGTCACCGGGGGTCGGCTCCACCGCGGTGGCCAGGATGACGAAGGCGGCGGGCAGCAGCGCCAGCCAGCGGCTGTCCAGGCGCCAGGCGGTGCGGGCGGCGCGCCAGCGGGTGGCAGCGGCGGCGGTGAGGGGCGCGGCGCTGGGCAGCGGCGGGGCGTCCGGGGTATCCGGGGCGAACATCGGACGATCATCTCAGTCGACCGGGGGCGGCCCGTGCCGCAGGGGCCGGGTGCTGCCCGCACCCGGCCCCTGCCCCCCGTTCCCCCCTCGGCGGCCCCCCCACCGCCTGGTCCTGCGGCCCGCGCCGCCCGGTCGGTCCGTCGCGACGGCACCGGTCGGTCCGTCGCGACGGCCGCGATCAGTCCGTCGCGATGGCCGCGAGGACGTTCATCCGCCCGGCCCGGAAGGCCGGGACGAGGGCGGCGACCAGTCCGATCACCACCGAGGCGACCAGCGTCACCGCGAGCGTGGTGGTCGGGACGGAGAGCGTGGCCAGACCCTGGTCGCGCAGCACCCGCTGGGCGGTGACGCCCCAGGCCAGCCCGAGCCCGGTGCCCAGGACCGCGCCGAACACCGAGATCACCACGGCCTCCAGCCGGATCATCCGGCGCAGCTGGCGGCGGGAGAGCCCGATCGCCCGCAGCAGGCCGATCTCCCTGGTCCGCTCGACCACCGACAGCGCCAGGGTGTTGACCACCCCGAGCACGGCGACCGTGATGGAGAGGCCGACCAGGCCGTAGATCAGGTAGAGCAGGGTGTCGACCTGGGACTGCACGACCTCCTTGTAGCCGGCCTGGTCCTTGATGGTCAGCTGCGGGTACTCCTTGAGCGCGCCCTCCAGGGCGGTCAGCGTCTTCGCGACGTCGGCCCCGGAGGAGGCCTTGGCGAAGAACGTCCAGACCGGCGGCTGCTCGTCGGCGGGCACGGCCCTGGCCATGGTGTCGAAGTCGACGAAGGAGCCGTCGCCGAACAGCGAGCCCTTCGCGAACACGGCGCCCACCGGCAGCACCTGGGTGCGGCCCTTGCCGTAGGCGACGGTCACCTGGTCGCCGACCTTCAGGCCGTGGTCCTTCGCGAAGGCCTCGCCGATCCCCAGCTCGCCCCGCCCGATCGCGTCCACCGAACCGGTGGTGACCGGGAGGTGGAAGTCGGTGCCGAAGAAGGCGGGCGGCGCGGCGGTGAGGTTGGTCTTCACGCTCCGGCCGTCCGGCAGCTGGAGCTTGGGGTTGAAGAACTTCTGGGTGGTGACGTGGTCGATGCCCGGGGTCCGGCGGACGGCGTCCAGCATCTCGGGGGTGATCGAGGTGCGGCCGCCCTGGACGATGTAGTCCGCGCCCACCGAACGGTCGATCTGCGCGTTGGCCGAGGTGACCGTCGAGGCGCTGAACACCGAGGAGCCGATCACCAGCGCCAGTCCGATCATCAGCGCGGCGGCGGTGGCCCCGGTACGACGCGGGTTGCGCATCGCGTTGCGCTGGGCGAGCCGGCCGGACGGGCCGAACAGCGCCGGCAGCAGCGCGCCCAGCACCCGCACCACGGCGGTGGCCAGCAGCGGGCCGAGCACCACGAAGCCGACCAGGGTGAGCAGCACGCCGAGACCCAGGTACTGGCCGCCGGTGGCCGCCTTCCGCGCCTGCGCGGCCAGCACCAGCAGACCGCCGCCGCCCGCCGTCAGGACCAGGCCGACCACCGTGCGGACCAGGTTGGCGCGGCCCTCGGCCGGCGTGCCGTGGTCGCGCAGCGCGGCCATCGGCGCGATCCGGCTCGCCCGGCGGGCCGGGACCCAGGCCGCCACCAGGGTCACCACGATGCCCAGGGCGTACCCGGCGAGGAACACCGTCGGACCGATCTTCAGGTCGCCCGCGTCGAGCTTCATGCCGATCGCGTTCATCAGCTTGATCAGGCCGACCGCGATGCCCAGACCGGCCGCGACCCCGAGGGTCGAGCCGAGCACGCCGAGGATCAGCGCCTCGACCAGGACCGAGCGGTTCACCTGCCGGCGGCTGCCGCCGATGGCGCGCAGCAGGCCGATCTCCCGGGTGCGCTGGGCGACCAGCATCGAGAAGGTGTTGATGATCAGGAAGCAGCCGACGAACGCCGAGATGAGCGAGAAGCCGAGCATCGCGTTCTTCATGAAGCCGAGGCCGCTGCCGATGCTCTTGGTGTTCTCGTCCTTCTGCTCGGCCGCGGTCTTCACCTGGTAGCCGGCGCCCAGCCTGGCCAGGGCGTCGGCCTTGAGCTGGTCGTTGCCGCGGCTGCCGTCGCCGAACGCCTCGACCGAGGTGTACGCCGGCTCGCCGAGCAGCACCTGCTGGGCGGTCGGGGTGTCCAGGAAGGCCAGTGCCGCACCGGGGTTGGTGGTGGTGAAGGAGGCGATGCCGGAGACCGTGAACTCGTGCCGGCCGTCGGCGTTGTCGACCCGGAGCTTGGCGCCGAGGCCGAGCCCGGCCTTCTTCGCGGTGTCCGCGTCCAGCACCAACTCGCCCGCGGCCTGCGGGGCGTGACCCTGGGTGAGGCGCACCGCGCTGCGCGGGGTCTCGGTCCAGTTGCCGACCAGGGTCGGCGCGCCGGAGGTCGGGCCGACCAGCTTGTTGGTGGCCGGGTCGACCAGGGTCGCGTTCTCGACCATGACCTGGCCGACCGCCGACTTCACCCCCGGCACCGCGGCGACCTGCTGCGCGGCCGCCACCGGGACGGTCCGCGGCTTGTCGGAGGCCTGCTGCTCGTCGTCCTCGGCCGGCTTGGGCGGCTGGACGGAGACGTCGGAGGCGGTCGCGGCGAACAGCTTGTCGAAGGTGCTGGTCGCGGTGTCGGAGAAGACCAGGGTGCCGGAGACGAACGCGACCGACAGCATCACGGCGATCAGGGAGAGCGCCATGCGGCCCTTGTGGGCGAAGAAGCTCCGCAGAGCGGTCTTGAGCAGCATCTGTCCGTCCCGCCCGCTCAGCTGGTCCGCTTGCCGTCGAAACGGCGCATGCGTTCGAGGACGGAGTCGGCGGTGGGCGCGTGCATCTCGTCGACGATCACGCCGTCGGCGAGGAAGAGCACGCGGTCCGCGTAGCCCGCGGCGACCGGGTCGTGGGTCACCATCACGATGGTCTGGCCCAGTTCGTCGACCGAGCGGCGCAGGAAGGTGAGCACCTCGGCGCCGGCCCGGGAGTCCAGGTTGCCGGTGGGCTCGTCGCCGAAGATGATCTCGGGCCGGGCGGCCAGCGCCCGGGCCACCGCGACGCGCTGCTGCTGGCCGCCGGAGAGCTGCGCCGGGCGGTGCTTGAGCCGGCCGGCCAGGCCGACGGTCTCCACCACCTGGTCCAGCCAGGCCTGGTCCGGCCGGCGGCCGGCGATGTCCATCGGCAGCGTGATGTTCTCCAGCGCGGACAGCGTCGGGAGCAGGTTGAACGCCTGGAAGATGAAGCCGATCTTGTCCCGGCGCAGCCTGGTCAGCTGCTTGTCCTTGAGGCCGGTGATCTCGGTGTCGCCGATCCAGATCCGCCCGCCGCTGACCGTGTCCAGGCCGGCCAGGCAGTGCATCAGGGTCGACTTCCCGGAGCCCGACGGGCCCATGATCGCGGTGAAGCGGCCGCGCTGGATGTCGACGTCCACCGCGTCGAGCGCGGTGACCCTGGTCTCGCCCGCGCCGTACGCCTTGCTGACCTGGCGGGCCGCGGCGGCGACGGCGGGCGCGCCGCCGGGAAGCTGGGGGTCGTACACGGCTGTGGCTGCCGTCGTCACTGGAGTCTCCTAAGAAGTGGGCCCGACCGTCGACCCCGGCCGGCCCTCCGTGCGCGGGCATGCCGCAGGACGCGGGCATGGCGCAGGAAGGGTCGTCGACCGGGAGTTGACCCCACCCACCGGGCCCGGCGGGCGCCGGTTCCCGGGAGAACCTCGCCCCTCGTCGGCACGAGCGGGGACGTCCACAACGTTATGAGCAACGGCGGGCGCGCTCGTCATCCGCCGGAATGAAGCCGCCCGACCAAGGATCTACGGGGCGCGGCACCCCTCCCCCTAGGGGGTGCCGCAGCCCGTCTCGGGGACGCCCCGTACGGGGCCCGGCCCGGGTTCCTCAGCCGGTCAGCGCCGGTGCGGCCAGCCGCTCCAGGGCCTGCGCGAAACCCTCCACGACCGGGGCCAGCAGGGTGTCGGTCTCCCGCTCGACCAGGGTCGTCCCGTCCTCCCCGGTGGTGATGTGGCGGTCGAGCACGAACCAGCCCTGGGTGATGTGGCCGGCGCCCATCGAGCTGAGCACCGGGCGCAGCGCGTAGTCCACCGCCAGCACGTGCGCGGGCGAGCCGCCGGTGGCCAGCGGCAGGACGGCCTTGCCGGCCAGCGCGTACTGCGGGAGCACGTCCAGCAGGGCCTTCAACAGGCCCGAGTAGGCGGCCTTGTAGACGGGAGTGCCGATCACGACGCCGTCCGCCCGGGCGAACAGCTCGGTCACGGCGACGATCTCCGGGTGGTCGAAGTCGCCCGACAGCAGCGCGTGCGCGGGCAGGCTGCGCGCCTCGAACGGGACGACGTGGTGGCCGCGGGCCTCCAGCCCGGCGTCGACGTGGCGCAGCAGGCGGGTGGTGCGGGAGGTGGCGGACGGGGAGCCGGAAACGGACAGGACGGTGGCCATGGCGTTCACCTTTGGCTGGAAGCGGGGGCGGGGCCACGCGGCGCAGGAGGACCGCTGCGGGTCGGAGCCCGGGAAGGTGTTTCGACGTGCTCGACGTGCTCGACGCGTTCGAGGTGAGGTGCCCGGCGCGGGTGGGGTGACGCCGAGGTGATCCGGTGGGCGAGCTTCAGCCGCGACAGAGCGAACAGGCCACACCACGCCGCAGGTCGACGTGCCGCCGACGCGTGAGTGCCCAACGCTGATCCATACCCGAAATGCAAACACGCTGCGTTCGAGCCGGTCAAGAAACGTTTCGCCAGTTGAACGGCGGATGACGCGACGCGTGGTGACCGGGCTCACGTCGACCCGGCGCCCGCGCCGTCCGCCCCCACCGTCGTACGGCCGCGCGGAAGTTGCGGCGGAACGATCCGACCCGTGCATCAAAACTGCTACAAGCGACCTGGTGAGTACCCCGGGGGGAGTCAGCACGAGCGGGGTCGGGCATCCTCGACGACATGAACACGTGGCAGGAGGGCCGCCCGGGAGGCGGCGGGAACCCGTACCGAGACGGGAACCCGTATGGGGGCGGCGGCAACGGCGGCGCGTACGGGCGCGGCGGGGGCGGCGGGGCGGCCGAGCCGCCGCTGCCGTCGTCGATGAACCCGCGCGGGCCGGGCGCGCCCGCGCCACGACAGCCGGAGCCGTCCCGGCTCGGCGGCGTCCCGCCGCAGGGTCCGGGCGGACAGCCCGGCGGCCGCCCCGGCGGGCCCGGTGGGCCTGGGGGCCCTGGCGGTCCCGGCGGTCCCGGACGACCGGGTGGGCCCGGGGGCCCGGGCGGCGCCCAGCCGGGCGGTATACAGACCAAGCGGTGGCCGCGGCGCCGGATCGTCAAGTGGTCGGTCTTCGGCCTCCTGATCGCCGTCATGGTCACCGCCGTCTCGACCTGGTTCTGGGCCGACTCCAAGCTCAACCACGAGAACGTGCTCGCCGACTACCCCGGCCGCCCGCCGGCCGGCAAGGGCACCAACTGGCTGATCGTCGGCTCCGACAGCCGCCAGGGCCTCACCGACTCGGAACAGGACGACCTGCACACCGGTCACGACACCGAGGGCAAGCGCAGCGACTCGATGATGGTCCTGCACGTCGGGGACAACGGGAACACCCTGATGAGCATCCCGCGCGACTCCTGGGTGCCGATCCCCGAGTACAAGAGCAGCAGCGGCAAGACCCTCAAGGGCACCACCTCGAAGATCAACTCGGCCTTCGGCAACGGCGGCGGCCGCCTCCTCGTCCAGACCGTCGAGCTGAACACCGGCATCCGCATCGACCACTACGCCGAGATCGGCTTCGCCGGCTTCGTCGGCATCGTCGACTCCATCGGCGGCGTCGAGATGCACATCGACCAGGACGTCAAGGACAAGGACTCCGGCCTCGACCTCAAGGCCGGCGACCAGACCCTCAGCGGCAAGCAGGCCCTCGCCTTCGTCCGCCAGCGCCACCAGATGGCCGACCAGGACCTCGGCCGGATGCGCAACCAGCAGAAGTTCCTCGGCGCCCTCGCCCACCAGGCGGCCTCCCCCGGCACCGTGCTGAACCCGTTCACCTTCTACCCGCTGGTCGACTCCGCCCTCGGCACCCTCATCGTCGACGACGACGCCGGCCTCACCGACCTCGGCTCGCTCTTCCTCGCCATGAAGGACGTCAACGGCGGCGGCGGCAAGACCCTGACCGTCCCGATCGGCAACCCGGACTACCGGACCAAGACCGGGGAGTCGGCGGTGCTGTGGGACGCCACCAAGTCCAAGCAGGTCTTCGACGCCTTCAAGAACGACACCGCGGTACCGGACATCAAGTAGCCCGCCGTGACGTGAAGCAGCCGCGCGGCCGCAACGGGTGGATGCCACTCGCCTCTGCGCTCGTCCACCGCCTCCTGGGCCACCCGGTCCAGGAGGCGGTGGCGCTCCACGGCGCGGTGTCCCGGCTCCCGACCGGCCCGGGCCTCGGTCGCCTAACCCGTCTGCGGGAGCAGGCCGGTACCGCACTCGGGGAAGCGGACCAGCCACTCCCCCTCGCCGCCGGCGGCCTCGGTGGCGCCCGCGTAGCCGTAGTGGATCAGCCGCCCCTCGCCGCCCGCCAGCCAGCGGGCGCCGGTCAGGTGCACGGTCAGGGCCGCCGGGCGGTGCGGGTCGGGCCGCTCCAGCACCAGCTCGTGCTCGGCCTCGCCCGGCCGGAAGGCCACCTCGGTCTCCGTGGCCGGCCGGCGCGGGCTGCTGCCCTCCCGGTACGTCCAGTACGCGGCCACCGTCACGGTGAGCGCGCCGTCCACACCGCCGGCGCCCGGCCGCACGTACTCCTCGTCCGACACCCAGCGCGAGTGGTGGCGGATCTCCTCCGGCCCCCAGCGCTCGTCCCAGCGCACCCAGTAGCCCGCCACCCGCTTGACCGTCATGACCTCGCAGGCGACCCGCACCGCGATCCGCGCCGGATTGACCGGCTCGCACGAGGCGAGCGAGACCACCGTCACCTGCTCGTACGTCACCGCGCCGTCGTCGGCGTCCTGTTCCATCGGTGAACCACCTTGCCGGAGTGTCGAGTTCGCCGCGGCTCCGACCGCGCACGGAGAGCCTAGAGCGACCGCCCCACTGCACGGAGTGATTGCCCGGTTCCGGCCCCGCCCGCCCGCTCACCCGGCTACCCTGCCCCCGAAACTGCCACCGCCCCGGAGTGGGAAGTCGACTGATCAGACTTTCCCGGCCGGGGCGGTGTGCGGTTTTTCGAACCTGGTGAACCGGTGACTACTCGACGATGCCGGACTTGGCGATGGTGACCTTCGCCGAGGTGCGGCCGCTCTGCGAGCCGAGCTTCTCGACCGCCGTCACGACGTCCATGCCCTCGACGACCTCGCCGAAGACGACGTGCTTGCCGTCCAGCCAGTCGGTGACGATGGTGGTGATGAAGAACTGCGAGCCGTTGGTGTTGCGGCCGGCGTTGGCCATCGACAGCAGGCCCGGGCGGGTGTGCTTGATCTGGAAGTTCTCGTCGGCGAACTTCTCGCCGTAGATGCTCTTGCCACCGGTGCCGTTGTGGTTGGTGAAGTCACCGCCCTGCAGCATGAACTGCGGGATGACGCGGTGGAAGCCGGAGCCCTCGTAGCCGAAGCCGTTCTGGCCGGTCGCGAGCTCGCGGAAGTTGCGGGCGGTCTGGGGGACGACGTCGTCGTACAGCTTGAAGACGATGCGGCCCGACGGGACGCCGTCGATCTCGATGTCGAAGAAAACGTTGGAAGCCATGCAGGGATCATGGCACGACCCGTCGGCCGATGCGCGTCACCCCCGGCCCGGCGCCGGGTGGCGGCCCCGTGTTATCCGGCCGGCGCGACGGCCGTGGAAGCTAGCATCGGCGTCAGGTTCAGGCGTTCGGTCACGGCGACGGGGTGGGCGGCATGCGGATCGGTGAACTGGCCCGACGGACGGGCGTGAGCGAGCGCTCGCTGCGCTACTACGAGCAGCAGGGCCTGCTGGCCGCCCGGCGGACGGACGGCGGGCACCGGGAGTACCCGGAGCCGGCGGTGGACCGGGTCGTGCTGATCCAGGAGCTGTTCGCGGCCGGGCTGCACAGCCGCACGATCTACAAGATCCTCCCCTGTATGCGCGACTCCGACGGCGGCCCGAACGAGATCGCCACCCCGCTGCTGGTCGAGGAGCTGTCCTCCGAACGGGACCGGATCGACCGGATGGTCACCGACCTGCTCCGCTCCCGCGAGGTGCTGGACGAGGTGATCGCGACCGCCTCCGGCCGGGCGCGGGCCGGGGCGGCGGAGGCCGACGCGGTGTAGTCGGCACGGCGAAGGCCCGGGGCGCCCGCTTGGGTTCTAACGGTCCTCGCAACACCCGCGATC
This sequence comes from Kitasatospora sp. NPDC057940, assembly GCF_042887425.1. Taxonomy (NCBI): domain Bacteria; kingdom Bacillati; phylum Actinomycetota; class Actinomycetes; order Kitasatosporales; family Streptomycetaceae; genus Kitasatospora; species Kitasatospora sp. NPDC057940. Next base: position 59 of record NZ_JBHVPH010000045.1, on the reverse strand, counting down.
TGTGGGAGTTGCGAGGACCGTGGGCGTTAGGCGTGATGATCTTGCTGAGTTGCGGGAGC
>NZ_JBHVPH010000044.1:0-45681 GCF_042887425.1 Kitasatospora sp. NPDC057940 | reverse complement strand
AGGGGGGACCCTGTGGGAGAGTAGGACGCCGCCGAACAATCATTCACAGAGAACCCCCATCCGGGAAACCGGATGGGGGTTCTTTGCATTTCCGGTGACGTATCGTCGGGGCATGGACGATCAGACAGCGGTCATTGCGAACAGTGTGCTCCGCCCCGAGCAGCGCGACGGCGCCCTGCGCGTTCTGGCGGACGCCCAGGCGGTGGACGGCCGGGCTGCCGTGTCCGAGCAGGGCCGGCTTCGGCTGCGTTCCTCGGACACTCCGCGCCCCGGGGTGAGCCACTTCATCGAGAGCGAACACGCCGACGTCGTCGGTTACGGACAGCTCGAAGTCCCGGAGGGCCCTGCCGCCAACCCCGCCGCCGAGCTGGTGGTCGACCCGGCCGCTCGCGGCCGCGGCCTGGCCCGGCCGCTGGTGGACGCGGTGCTGGCACAGGCCCACCGGGCCGGCCGCGACGCGGTGGACTTCTGGGTGCACGGCGGTCACCCGGCGGCCCGGCACCTGGCCGGCCGGTACGGGGCCGAGCTGGTCCGCGAGCTGCGGCAGATGCGCCGCACCGGGCCGCAGACCGAGGCCGTCGCCGTCCCCGAGGGCGTCGAGCTCCGGACCTTCCGCCCCGGCGAGGACGACGCCGAGTGGCTGCGGTTGAACGCGCTGGCCTTCGCCCACCACCCGGAGCAGGGCTCCTGGACGGAGCAGGACCTGGCCGAGCGGCTGGCCGAGCCCTGGTTCGATCCGGCCGGCTTCTTCCTCGCCACCCGGGGCGGCAAGGTGGTCGGCTTCCACTGGACCAAGGTGCACCCGGCCACCGCCACCGAGCCCGCGCTCGGCGAGGTCTACGTGGTCGGGGTCGACCCGGCGGAGCAGGGCAGCGGTCTCGGCCGTGCCCTGACCGCTGCCGGTCTGCGTCACCTGACCGGTTTGGACGCGGGCGAGCGCGGACTGGAGACGGTCCTGCTCTACGTCGACGCCGACAATCCGGCCGCGGTGCGGGTATATGAACGATTGGGGTTCACCATCCACGAGGTGGACCTTATGTACCGCGTCCAGTACCGCGAGGACCAGGCGGCCTAGGACCGGACAGGACTTACAGGACTTACAGGACCTACAGGACCTACAGGACCTACAGGACCTACAGGACCCGCAGGACCTACAGGACCCGCAGGACCGGGCAGGGCCTAGCGGCTCGGGGCGGTCCGGGGCAAGGGGCCGGACGTCACCGGCCCTTGCCCCGACCGACTCAGCTTTCCTCCTGGCCATGCGGTGTTTACCGTGGATTCAATTGCTGCCGCGAAGATCACAGGATGAAGTCCGTAGTGTCTCGCTCGTGCAGAGTCGACCGCCACGTGCCGGCCGGCCCTGTACGGACCGCGCCCGGCGGGTGGGCGTTGGCCCTGGGCGAGGACGACGGCCCGCAGAGCCATTCGCGTCCGGACGACGTCCTGCTGCTGGAGGAGCTGGAGCCCATGAGCATCCCCCGCCCCGTCGCTGCCTCGCTGTCCCCGCCGGCCAGGATGTCCGGTGCGCTGGGGATACCGCCCGAGCTGCCGGCCGAGGACGAGCAGGAGTTCGACGCACTGCCGCAGGGTCGCTTCCTGGACCGCGAGCGCAGCTGGCTAGCGTTCAACGAGCGCGTTCTGGAGTTGGCCGAGGATCCGGGGATCCCGCTGCTGGAGCGGGCCAAGTTCCTCGCCATCTTCGCGAGCAACCTGGACGAGTTCTTCATGGTCAGGGTGGCCGGGCTGAAGCGCCGGATCGCGACGGGCGTCGCCCAGCGCAGCGCGTCCGGCCTCCAGCCGCGCGAGGTGCTGGACCTGATCTGGACCCGCTCGCGCGAGCTGATGGCGCGGCACGCCGCCGCCTTCCAGCAGGAGGTGCTGCCGGACCTCGCCACCGAGGGCATCGAGGTGGTCCGCTGGCCGGAGCTGGCCGAGAAGGAGCAGGCCCGGCTGCACACCCTGTTCCGGCAGAAGATCTTCCCGGTCCTCACCCCGCTGGCGGTCGACCCGGCGCACCCCTTCCCGTACATATCGGGGCTCTCGCTCAACCTGGCCGTGGTGGTGCGCAATCCGGTCTCGGGGCACAAGCACTTCGCCCGGGTGAAGGTGCCGCAGTCGCTGGCCCGCTTCCTGGAGGCCTCGCCGCAGCGTTACGTCCCGCTGGAGGACGTGATGGGCGCGCACCTGGAGGAGCTGTTCCCGGGCATGGAGGTGCTCGCCCACCACGCCTTCCGGGTGACCCGCAACGAGGACCTGGAGGTGGAGGAGGACGACACCGAGAACATCCTCAAGGCCCTGGAGAAGGAGCTGATGCGGCGGCGCTTCGGCCCGCCGGTGCGGCTGGAGGTCGAGGAGTCGATCGATCCCTACATCCTGGACCTGCTGGTGCGGGAGCTGAACATCACCGAGGCGGAGGTCTTCCCGCTGCCCGGTCCGCTCGACCTGACCGGTCTGTTCGGGATCGCCGAACTGGACCGCCCGGAGCTGAAGTACCCGAAGTTCGTGGCGGGCACCGCCCGCGGGCTGACGGACGTCGAGTCGGCGTCCCAGCCGGACATCTTCGCCGCGATGCGCGAGCGGGACGTCCTGCTGCACCACCCGTACGACAGTTTCTCCACCTCGGTGCAGGCCTTCCTGGAGCAGGCCGCCGCCGACCCGGACGTCCTGGCGATCAAGCAGACGCTGTACCGCACCTCCGGTGACTCGCCGATCGTGGACGCGCTGATAGACGCGGCGGAGTCGGGCAAGCAGGTGCTGGTCCTGGTCGAGATCAAGGCGCGCTTCGACGAGCAGGCCAACATCAAGTGGGCCCGCAAGCTGGAGGAGGCCGGCTGCCACGTGGTCTACGGCCTGGTCGGGCTGAAGACGCACTGCAAGCTGTCGCTGGTGGTCCGGCAGGAGGGTGACACCCTGCGCCGCTACTCGCACGTCGGCACCGGCAACTACCACCCGAAGACCGCCCGGCTGTACGAGGACCTGGGGCTGCTGACCTCGGACCCGCAGGTCGGCGCCGACCTCTCGGACCTCTTCAACCGGCTGTCCGGCTACTCGCGCCGGGAGTCCTACCGCCGCCTGCTGACCGCCCCGCGCGGCCTGCGCGACGGGCTGGTCTCCCGGATCCACAACGAGATCGCCCACCACCGGGCCGGCCGGCCGGCGTACGTGAAGCTCAAGGTCAACTCGATCGTCGACGAGGCCGTGATCGACGCGCTGTACCGGGCCTCGCAGGCCGGCGTGCAGGTCGACGTCTGGGTGCGCGGGATCTGTGCGATCCGGCCGGGCGTGCCGGGGCTGAGCGAGAACGTCCGGGTCCGCAGCATCCTGGGCCGCTTCCTGGAGCACTCCCGGATCTTCGTGTTCGGCAACAACGGCGATCCGGAGGTCTGGATCGGCAGCGCCGACATGATGCACCGCAACCTGGACCGCCGGATCGAGGCGCTGATGCGGATCACCGACCCGGCCCACCGGGCCGAGCTGTCCGGCCTGATCGACCTCGGGATGTCGGACGAGACCGAGTCCTGGCACCTGGGGCAGGACGGTGCGTGGACCCGCCACTCGCAGGACGCCGAGAGCCGGCCGCTGCGGCACGTCCAGGATCTGCTGATCGACTCGCGCCTGCGCCGCCGGGCCGTCGCCTCGCGCTGACGCGACCACTGATGCGAGCCGCTGGAACCGTAGGGGACCGGTTCCAGCGGTCGGCCACCAGCCCCGGGGGGACGAACCCGGGGGAACGGGGATCTACCACGCCATGACCGATGCGCCGATGACGGCCCAGGCGGCCGCCACCACGACCGCCGGGGACATCCTCTCCAGCCACCTCACCGCCCAGGCCGGCGCGTTCCTGCGCGCCCTGCCGCTGACGGTGGGCGAGGTCGGCGCCAGACCGGGGACGGCCGCGGTCGTCCCGGCGGCCGGTACCGCAGACCTGCTGCGGGCGGTCCGGCGGATCGGCGGGCTGCTGCACACCTTCGGCTCCGTCTTCGAGCAGGCCTGGGCCCAGGAGTCGCGCACCGAACTGCGCTGGCTGCTCAACCTGCTGGCGCTGGAGCCCGGTTACGTCCGCCGCTCGGCCCGGCTGCTGGGCGCGCTGGACTCGCTGAGCGGCAGCGATCCGGACGGGACGGGCATGCTGGCCGGGCACGCCGGGGCGCCCAAGGCGCGGGCGCTGCTGGACCGGCAGCTGACCCTGGCCCGGACCAGGGCGCACTCCTCGGTGCTCCAGGAGCTCCGGTCGGCCCGGCTGCACGCGCTGGCGGACCGGATGACGCTGCTGGTCGGCGACGCCCCGCTGCTGGAGTCGGCGGGCGGCCGGGCGCCGGCGGTGCTGCTGCCGCAGGCGGCCGCCGCGTTCACGGCGCTGTCGGCGAGCGCCCAGCAGCTGCCGCTGCACCGGGCGGCCACGCCGTACGGCGGCGACGGGCTGCGCCGGCTGGGCGCCGTCCCGGCGGCGCGCGGCGCGGTGGACGCGGACACGGCGCTGGCGGCCGACGACGCGCCGTGGGCACGGACGCGCATCCTGGTGAAGCGGGCCCGGTACGCGCTGGAGGTGTGCGGTCGCGGGTCCGCCGAACTGGACGAGCTGGACGGGGTGCTGGGCCGGCACCAGGAGGCGGCGGACGCCGCGGTCACGGCGGCCACCGCCGCGCGGACCCCGCGGATCACCCCGGCGACCGCCTACGTGCTGGGCGTGGTGCATGCTGATCAGCGACTGGAGGTGGAGGCGGCGCGGTACGCCTTCGGCCGCCGGTGGCCCGACCTCCCGCCCGGCCTGGACGGCTGGCCGGACCTCCCCCCTGCCGAGGGCTGGGGGCATTCCCCCGCACCACGGACGGCCTGAATTGCGCGATCGCCTGAGCACCGGGCCGGCAGTGGACGCGGCCGCGACCGGGGCGGGACGTGCCCGGGTGATCCTGGCGGCTGGCGCGGTGCTGTGGCTGCCGGGCCGGCCGAAGAAGAGCGGCCGGCTGGGGCGGCCGCGGATCGCGGTGATCCACCGGCCCAAGTACGACGACTGGAGCCTGCCGAAGGGCAAGCTCGACCCGGGGGAGGGAGTGGTCGCGGCGGCGCTGCGCGAGGTGCGCGAGGAGACCGGGTTCGCCTGCCTGCTCGGTCCGGAGCTCCCGACCCAGCACTACCTGGCGCAGGGTCGGCCGAAGGAGGTGCGCTACTGGGCGGCGGTGCCGTCGAGCGGGGCGTTCCGGCCGAACCGCGAGGTGGACCGGCTGGAGTGGCTGCCCGCCGGAAAGGCCCGGGCCCGGTTGACGCACGACCGCGACCGGTTGCTGGTCGACGCCCTGCTGGCGATCCTGGGGGCGAAGCCCGTACGGGCGAGCGATCACGCTCGGTGAAGGAACGGTGGGAGTGATCTCGTCGCGCCCTTGCCGTGACGCAACCGTGACTACCTGGCGTAGTTTCCTGTCATCCTTTCGAGGTTCACTCTCCGTTCACTTGTGACCGGCTGTCGTGTCACCTACCCGGCCTAACTTCGGGTTTACCGGAGGGCCGAACGGGCCCCGGACCACAGCAGAACCCGCGCCCGCCGTCCTCGCACGGCCCGCGCGACGGGCAATGCCACAGAAAGGGACATCCCTGTGAAGCTCCAGCGGAACGGCCGCTCCAAGGCCCTCGCCATCGGTGCCATGGCGCTCGTCAGCTCGCTGTCGCTCGCTGCCTGCGGCTCGGACGACAACGGTGCCAAGGCCGCCGGTGGCTCCAGCGGCTCCGCCTCGGCCGCCGCGGTCAACTGTGGCAAGGGCGGGACGCTGCTCGCCGCGGGCTCGACGGCCCAGGCCAACGCGATCGACGTCTGGAAGACCACCTACGGCGCGTCCTGCTCCGGCACCACCGTCAACTACAGCGGTGGCGGTTCCGGCGCCGGTGTGCAGCAGTTCAACCAGGGCAAGGTCGCCTTCGCGGGCACCGACTTCGCGCTCAAGCCCGCCGACGTCGACGCCTCCAAGACGGTCTGCACCGGTGGCAAGGCGATCGACCTGCCGCTGGTCGCGGGTCTCGTCTCGCTGGTCTACAACGTCGACAACGTCGACAACCTGGTCCTGGACGGCCCGACCTCCGCCAAGATCTTCGACTCGCAGATCACCAAGTGGAACGACCCGGCGATCGCCGCCCTGAACCCGGGCGTGCAGCTGCCGGACGCCGAGATCCAGACCGTCCACCGTTCGGACGACTCCGGGACCACCTACAACCTCACCTCCTACTTCACCAAGACCTCCGGTGGCGCCTGGACCGCGGCGCCGGAGAAGGCGTGGAAGGGCAAGGGCGGCCAGTCCGCCCAGGGCAGCGCCGGCGTCTCCGCGCAGATCAAGCAGGTCAAGAACTCCATCGGCTACGCCGAGCTGTCCTACGCGCAGAGCAACAACCTCAAGAGCGCCAAGATCGCCACCGGTGCGGCCAAGCCCGTCGAGGCGACCGCGGCCAACGCCGCCCTCACCTTCGCCTCCTCCACCGTGGTGGGCACCGACGGCGACCTCGCCCTCTCCCTGGACTACGGGACCAAGGCCGACAACGCCTACCCGATCGTCCTGGTGACCTACGAGATCGCCTGCGACAAGGGCAACAAGCCGGAGAACCTGGACAACCTCAAGTCCTTCCTGACCTACGCCGTCAGCGACGCCGCGCAGAAGGCGATCGGCGACAAGGGCTACGTCCCGCTCCCCGCCGCCATCAGCGACAAGGTCAAGGCCGCCGTCTCCTCCCTGGCCTGACCCGACAGGAGCACCGGTGGGACGGCCCCGTGAGCGAGGGGGGCCGGGGCCGTCCCACCGGAACGCACCGACCCAGCACCAACGTCCGGGGCACCGCCGCCATGGTGCCGTCCTCCTTCCGGGGCGGCACCACCAGACCGGAGTAGACAATGACTTCATCCTCCCCTGCCGCCCCGCGAGGCAGGGAACGCCGACCGCGCGACAGCCGCTTCGGCGACAAGATCTTCATGAACCTCGCCCGCGGTTCGGGCATCCTGCTGCTGGTCATCATGGCCGCGATCGCCGGCTTCCTGGCCTGGCGCGCGGGCCTGGCCCTCAGCACCAACGAGGGCAACTTCCTCACCACCTTCGAGTGGACGCCGGACGCCACGAAGCCGGTCTTCGGCATCGCCGTCCTGGCCTTCGGCACCCTCGTCAGCGCCGTCATCGCGATGACGATCGCCGTCCCGGTGGCCATCGGGATCGCGCTGTTCATCTCGCACTACGCGCCGCGGAAGATCGCCCAGCCGTTCGCCTACCTGGTCGACCTGCTCGCCGCCGTCCCCAGCATCGTCTACGGCCTGTGGGGCGCGCTCTTCCTGGTCCCGCACATGGACGGCCTGACCAGCTGGCTCAACCAGTACCTCGGCTGGACGTACCTCTTCGACCAGACCAAGAGCGGCACCCCGCGCAACCTGTTCACCGTCGGCATCCTGCTGGCGATCATGGTCCTGCCGATCATCACGGCGGTCTCCCGCGAGGTGTTCCGCCAGGTGCCGCGGATGCAGGAGGAGGCGGCGCTCGCGCTCGGCGCGACCCGCTGGGAGATGATCCGCACCGCGGTGCTGCCGTTCGGCCGCCCCGGCATCATCTCGGCCTCGATGCTCGGCCTCGGCCGCGCGCTCGGCGAGACCATCGCCGTCGCGGTGGTGCTGTCCGCGAGCAACGTGCTCTCGCTGCACATCCTCGACGCGGGCGGCGGCACCTTCGCGCAGAACATCGCGCTGAAGTTCGCCGAGGCCGGCAACAACGGGCGCGACGCCCTGATGGCCTCCGGCCTCGTCCTGTTCGTCATCACCCTGCTGGTGAACGGTGCCGCGCGACTGATCATCGCCCGCCGCAAGGAGTACTCGGGGGCCAACGCATGACCGCGGCAACGACTTCCGTCACGGCCGACGCCCGGCCGCTCAGCCGGTCGCTGACCGCCAACCGGCTGCCCAAGTGGGCCCCGGCCGCCGTCGCGGTCGGCTCGATCGCGGTCGGCTGCGGGATCGGCGCCGCCGCGGGGCTGCAGAGCCACCTGCAGTGGGGCCTGATCTCCGCCCTGCTGTTCCTGCTGGTCAGCTACGGCGTCTCGGCCCAGGTCGAGGGCCGCCGCCAGGCCAAGGACCGGTTCGCCACCTCGGTGGTCTGGGTCGCCTTCATCCTGGCCGTCGTCCCGCTGATCTCCCTGACGGTCTACACGATCCAGCAGGGCATCGGCGTGGTGAACGGGAACTTCCTGAGCCACTCGATGAAGGGCGTGATCGCCTCCGGTCCCGGCGGCGGCATCTACCACGCGCTGCTCGGCACCATGCAGCAGGTCGCCCTGGCCACCGCGATGGCCGCCCCGGTGGGTCTGCTGACCGCCGTCTACCTGGTCGAGTACGGCCGCGGCACGCTCGCCAAGACCGTCACCTTCTTCGTCGACGTCATGACGGGCATCCCGTCGATCGTCGCCGGTCTGTTCGTCCTGTCGCTCTGGAACATCGCCCTGGGCTTCAGCTACTCGGGCTTCTCGGGCAGCCTCGCACTGGCGATCCTGATGATGCCGGTCGTGGTCCGCTCCACCGAGGAGATGCTCAAGCTCGTCCCGAACGAGCTGCGCGAGGCCTCGTACGCACTCGGCGTGCCGAAGTGGAAGACGATCCTGCGGATCGTCCTCCCCACCGCGATCGGCGGCATCACCACCGGCGTGATGCTGGCGGTCGCCCGCATCACGGGCGAGACCGCCCCGGTGCTGATGCTGGTCTTCGGCGCCGACGCCATCAACAGCAACCCGTTCGAAGGACCGCAGCAGTCCCTGCCGATGTACATCTGGCAGCAGTACTCGGTGGTCAACAACGACTTCGGCTACGCCCGCGCCTGGGGCGCCGCGCTGGTGCTGATCGCCTTCGTGATGGGGCTCAACCTCATCGCCCGGGGCATCGCACGCTGGCGCTCGCCCAAGGGCGGACACTGAGCGACCGACTGACGTACGAAGACAGACGAGAGAAGCAACGATCATGGCCAAGCGCATCGACGTCAGCGGACTGTCCGCCTACTACGGCACCACCAAGGCCATCGAGGACATCTCGATGAGCATCGAACCCCGCTCGGTGACCGCCTTCATCGGCCCCTCCGGCTGCGGCAAGTCCACCTTCCTGCGCACCCTCAACCGGATGCACGAGGTGATCCCCGGCGCCCGGGTCGAGGGCAAGGTCCTCCTGGACGACGAGAACCTCTACGCCTCGAACGTCGACCCGGTCGCCGTCCGCCGCTCGGTCGGCATGGTCTTCCAGCGCCCGAACCCGTTCCCGACCATGTCGATCTACGACAACGTGATCGCCGGCCTCAAGCTCGCGGGCGTGCGCAAGAAGTCCGTCCTGGACGAGGTGGTCGAGCGCTCGCTGAAGGGCGCCAACCTCTGGAACGAGGTCCACACCCGGCTGAACAAGCCGGGGGCCGGCCTCTCCGGCGGCCAGCAGCAGCGGCTGTGCATCGCCCGCGCCATCGCGGTCGAGCCGCAGGTCCTGCTGATGGACGAGCCCTGCTCCGCGCTCGACCCGATCTCCACCCTCGCGATCGAGGACCTGATCGGCGAGCTGAAGTCGCAGTTCACCATCGTCATCGTGACCCACAACATGCAGCAGGCGGCCCGCGTCAGCGACCGCACCGCCTTCTTCAACCTGGCCGGCGTCGGCCAGCCGGGCAAGCTGGTCGAGCTGGACGACACCCAGCGGATCTTCTCCAACCCGTCGGTCCAGGCGACCGAGGACTACATCTCCGGCCGCTTCGGCTAGGCCGTACCCCCGCCACCGGCCTCCGGACCGCGGGTCCGGAGGCGAACGGCGAGCACACAGGCTGCTCCGCGGTGCTGCATGGCGGTGCCGCCGTGGAGCATGAAGAAGGGCCCGCCCCCGAGATGTGGGGGCGGGCCCTGTCACGTGCGGGGCCGGTCAGCCCCAGAACAGGTGGGCGAACCAGTACACCAGCGCTGCGACGATGGCGGCCGCCGGCATCGTGATGAACCAGCCGAGCACGATGTTCTTGGCGACGCCCCAGCGCACCGCGCGGATCCGCTTGGTGGCCCCCGCGCCCATGATCGCCGCGGTGATCACGTGGGTGGTGGAGATCGGCGCCTTGAAGACGAACGAGGTGACGTACATGACCGTCGCGGCGGTGGCCTCGGCGGCGAAGCCCTGCGGCGGGTCCAGCTCGATGATCTTGCGTCCGAGCGTCCGCATGATCCGCCAGCCGCCCGCGTAGGTGCCCAGCGAGAGCATCGTGGCGCAGGAGATCTTCACCCACACCGGGATGCCCTCGCCGGAGTGGTGGCCGGAGATGGTGAGCGCCATCACCACGATGCCCATGGTCTTCTGCGCGTCCTGCAGACCGTGCGCCAGCGCCATCGCGGCGGCCGAGGCGGTCTGGGCGACCCGGAAGTTGCGCTTGGCCTTGTGCGGGTTGGCCCGGCGGAAGATCCACAGGATCGCCAGCATCACCAGGAAGCCGCCGACCAGGCCGACGATCGGCGAGACGATCATCGGGATGACGATCTTGTCGAGGACGCCGCCCCAGATCACGTCGATGCCGCCGGCCATGGCCGCGCCCACCATGCCGCCGAACAGCGCGTGCGAGGAGGAGGACGGCAGGCCGAAGTACCAGGTGACCAGGTTCCAGGCGATCGCCCCGACCAGCGCGGCGAACAGGATCACCATGCCCCGGTCGCCGGTGGGCGTCTCGATGATCCCCTGGGAGACGGTGTGCGCCACGCCGCTGCCGAGGAAGGCGCCGGCCAGGTTCATCACCGCGGCCATCGCCAGCGCGGCCCTGGGGGTCAGCGCACGGGTGGAGACCGAGGTGGCGATCGCGTTCGCGGAGTCGTGGAAGCCGTTGGTGTAGGTGAAGAAGAACGCAACGCCGACGACGGCGATGAGTGCAGCCATGTCCACGAGGGTCAGGACTCCTTGACGGCGATGGTCTCCACCGTGTTGGCGACGTGCTCGAACGCGTCCGCCGCCTCCTCAAGGACGTCCACGACCTGCTTGAGCTTGAGCACCTCGATGGCGTCGTACTGGCCGGAGAACAGGTGGGCGAGCAGCTTGCGGTGGATCTGGTCGGCCTGGTTCTCCAGCCGGTTGACCTCGATCCAGTACTCGGTGAGGTTCGACATGCTGCGCAGGTTCGGCATCGCCTCGGCGGTGAGCTCGGCGGCCCGGGCCAGCACCTCGATCTGCTGCTCGATCCCCTTCGGCAGCGTCTGGATGTCGTAGAGGACGACCAGGTCGACGGCCTCCTCCATGAAGTCCATGATGTCGTCCAGCGACGAGGCGAGGTTGTAGATGTCCTCGCGGTCGAAGGGCGTGATGAAGGACGAGTTCAGCTGGTGGAACACGGCATGGGTGGTGTCGTCCCCGGCGTGCTCGGCGGCGCGCATGCGCTCGACGATCTCCGCGCGGGCCGACACGTCTGATCCCAGCAGTTCCAGCAGGAGCTTCGAACCGACGACGAGGTTCTCCGCGGCGGCAGAGAACATGTCGTAGAAGCTCGTCTCCTTCGGGGTCAGGCTAAAACGCACGGAAATCTCCGATGTGCGGGGTAGGGACTGAACGATGCTAGGTGCAACCAAGCGCAATCGCGCAAACGGGGTGGTGATGGTGGAGGCGGAACCTCCTCTTCCGTTCGGCTGCCGCACCAGCTGACCCGGACCGCACACCCAGGTGCGGACGTGAGCCCCCAGTCTGACGGAACCTCGCCCGGATTGTCCCCGTGGTACGTACGGAAGACGGGGGCGCCGCTCAGACGGGTGAACCGCGCGGCGGCCCGCCCGCAGCCCGTCCGCAACCCGTTCGCGGACCGCCCGGAACCAGTCCGCAGACCGTCCGGAACCCTTCGGCACATGCCGCGTCGGCCGTCGGAACACCACGGACGGCCCCGGTGTTGGACACTGGTGGCCGACGCAGCCACCAGGCATCCAGACGAAGGCGGGCCGATGACCACGACGCAAGCGCGCACCGAGCCGGACCACGGGCACGGCACCGACGCGCAGGCCGACGCACCCGCCGCCCCCGCGGCCGCCGCAGGACATCAGGGCGGGCACGGCCCGCACGGCTACAGCGCGCAGAAGGACGCCCACCTCAAGCGGCTGCGCCGGATCGAGGGCCAGATCCGCGGCCTCCAGCGCATGGTCGACGAGGACGTCTACTGCATCGACGTGCTCACCCAGGTCTCGGCCGGCACCAAGGCGCTGCAGTCCTTCGCGCTGTCCCTGCTGGAGGAGCACCTGCGGCACTGCGTCGCGGCCGCCGCCGAGGAGGGCGGCGCCGAACTCGACGCCAAGGTCGCGGAGGCCACCGCCGCGATCGGCCGGCTGCTGCGCAGCTGAGGCCGGGCCGGTTCCGGGCGAGCGGGTCCGGGCTGCGCACGCCCCGGCCGCCAACACCCCCGGGCCGCGAACCCGCTAGCCGTCGGCCTGCCGCCAGGCCTCGCCGTCGGTCCGCCCCGGCTCGATCCGGTCGAGCAGCACCTCGTCGATCCGCTCGGTCGGCAGCCGGTCGCCGGTGCTGGCCGTCGCGGCGATCATCAGCTCGCCGGCCAGATCGATCTCGTCGAGGGCCGCGTCGTCGTGGCCGCCGCTGCGGCCGCCCGTGGACGACACCACCTGCACCACCCCTTCAGTGCCTCGCCAGCCCGGGCGGCAGCCACCCGACGTCCAGCCTAGGCACTTCGGAGCCCGTCCACATGGCACGGACGGGCCATCTCGGCGCCGCCGAAACGGGTGGCCGCCGCTCCCCGGGCGGCCACCCGCTCCGGCGGCGCCCCGGTTCGCCCCGGCGCCGGAGCCCTGCCCCGGCGGCCTACTTCGGGCTTTCCGAGGGTTTCATCGCGTAGATGTCCGAGGCCGGCGGCTCGGCCGCCTCCACCGGCTTGCCGAAGTCCGTCACCGAGGTGGTCGACGTCACCTTCACCTGGTCCTTGGCCTCCTTCGAACCGGCCACCCCGGCGAAGGTGAACACCTCGACCACCTTGTGCAGCCGGCCCTGGTCGTCCAGCCAGACGTCGTACGGGACCTCCTTCACGGTGAAGGTCTGGGCCCCCATCCGCAGGCCGTCCCCGCCGCGGCCGCCGGTCGCGTCGGCCGCCTTGGCCAGGTCCAGGGTGCCGCGGTAGTGGTGCAGCGCGACCCCGTCGACGGTCTCGGTGCCGACCGCGTCCGCCTTCTGCGCCCCGCGCAGGGCGCCCGCCGCCGAGGCCGGGTCGGTGGCGCCGCTGCTGACCAGGTTGCCGTCCGGCAGCTGGCGCACGTCCAGCTTGACCCACTTGCCCTCGGGCACCTTGGCGCCGCTGTTCTGCAGGTAGACGGTGCCCGGCAGGACCACCTCGACGATCTTCCCGGTGGTCGCCGCGCCCGGCGGCACCTGGACCTCCAGCCGGCCGATCCGCTTCACGTAGTCGTAGCCGCCCGTCCCGGTGAAGACGGCCTTCTTCTCGGACGACTCGGTGACCAGCTCGGTGGCGGTGTGCGCGGAGCCGGTGCGGCCGGTGATGTCGGCGCTGTTGCGCACCGCCGTCAGCGGGTCCGCGGCGAGCTGGTCGGGGGCACCCGACTGCCGGTCGGAGGAGCCGCCGCTGGAGCCGGCCGCACAGCCGGCGGACAGGCCGGCCAGGGCGGCGGCGAGCAGGGCGGCCCCGGCCGCCGAACGCAGATGCGGCCGCGGACGGCGCCCCGGCCGTCCGCCACGCTGCTGGTCGGTCATCTTCATCCTCGCGACAACCCCCTCGGGCCCGACTGCCCTGCCGACACCACCAGGTGAGCAGAGCTCTTTCCGGGCAAACGAGTTGAGCCGCGAAGGGTTACGCGGAAAAGGTCTCGTGGACGGCATCGCGCGCCCGGCGCCCGGCGCGTTACGGTGAACCACGTGCACAGTGAGCTGCCGGCCTCCCCCGGCACCGCCCGGATGCCCGAACACCGCGTCGCGGTCAGCGAGCGCGGTTCCTTCGCCTTCGCGACCTGCAGTTGCGGCTGGTTCTCACCGGCCCGCCGCTCGCGCGACCTGGTCCGGCGCGAGGGGGACGACCACCTCGCCCTCGCCGAGAGCGGCGCTGGACCGGGGTAGCCGGGCCGGGCGGCTCACGCCGCCAGGTCGGACTCCGGCGGCTGCTCCTCGGAGCGCACCGCCCCGCGCTCGCGCCCGCGCCGTCGGCCGCGCGGGCCGCCGCCGGCGCGCTCCGGCGCCCGGATCAGCGGGGCGAGGGCGGTCCGGCCCAGCGCGTGGCAGAGCGGGACGAGCACCGCCATCGCGATCGGCGCCAGCAGCAGCACCACCGCGGCGGCGAGCGCGAAGCCGCCGATCACGTCGGTCGGGTAGTGCACGCCCATGAACATCCGGCAGAAGCCCTGCAACAGGGCCAGGCCCCCGGCGATCCAGCCGAGCCGCCGGTTCACCAGGAACAGCGCCACCGCCACGCCCATCGTCATGGTCGAGTGGTCGCTGACGAAGGAGTGGGTGCCGGCCTTGCCGTCCACCAGCACCAGCAGCCCGCTGTGGTCGACGAACGGGCGCGGACGGTTCACGATCGCGGCGATCGGCAGGTTGGCCAGCTCGGCGATGGCGACGGAGAGCGGCACCCAGAGCAGCCCGGCGACGGCCACCGGCGCGTCGGGGCGGCGTCTCGCCTGCAGCCAGGCCACCAGGCCCAGCATCGCGAGGCCGATCAGGATGCCGTACTCACCGATCCACGAGACCAGGTGGTCCAGCCACTGCGGGGAGCGCTTGGCCAGTCCGTTGACGGCGTAGAGCAGGCCGAGGTCGGGGTTGGTCGTGTCGGCAAGCGGCGTCGACACGCCGCACCTCCTTCTGGTCCGCTGCAGCTGTTCGATCCGGTCGGGGCCCTTCCCGGCGCGGGAAGCTGACGGTGGGCCATCGGGACCAACGTCATCGCCGGGGCACAGCGTTCCACGGAAACGCGCGGTTATGGAAACTTGACTCAGCGTCCACAGGGCACTCACACCTCGGGGCCACGGGCGGCTCAGTTCTTCGCCGTCGGCCGCCCCGCCCCGGCGGGGTCCGGGCCGGTCGGGGCGGGTGGCGCGGCGGCTGCGGGCGGTCCGGCGGCGGGCCGGGTGGCGGCGCCGCCGGGGCTCGCCAGGGCTGCCGGGGCCACCGGGGCCGAAGGGGTGGTCGCCGCGGCCGGACTGGCCGGACTGGTCGGACTGGTCGGGCTGGTCGGTGTCGTCGAGCCCGGGCGGCTCGGGGCGCTCACGGAGCCGTCCGCGTTGCGGGCCGGCAGCGCCTGGGCGCCGTCCGAGGTGACCCGGGTCGCGCCGATGTACTCCCTGGTGTCGATCTTGTCGTAGCGGATCACCGCGCCGGTGTGCGGCGCGTTGATCATGTAACCGCCGCCGACGTAGATCCCGACGTGGTGGATGCTCCGCGGATCGTTCAGGTCCGTCGCCCAGAACACCAGGTCACCCGGCCGCAGCTGATCGCGCGACGGGTGCGGCCCGGCGTACCACTGGTCGTTCGCCACCCGGGGCAGCGTGATGCCCACGCTGGCGTACGCCGCCTGGGTCAGGCCCGAGCAGTCGAACCGCCCGTTCTGCGAGGGCAGCCCCTCCCCGCCCCACAGGTATGGCGTCCCGAGCTTGCTCTGCGCGAAGTAGATCGCACCGGCCGACTGCCCGGACACCTCCACCGGCGCCGTGGGCACCGAGAAGCTGCGGGCCATCGCCTGGATGTTCCTCACGTAGCCCTGGGTCTCCTTGTACGGCGGCACCCCGTTGTACTTGGTCACCGCGTACGGGCCGGCGTTGTAGGCGGCCAGCAGGTTGGCCTGCCGGTCGCCCGGGACCTTGGCGACGTCCTTCGCGAGCGCGCAGTCGAAGGTGGCCGCCGAGGCGATCGCGTCCAGCGGGTCCCAGACGTCCTTCTTGCCGTCCCCATTGGCGTCCGTGCCGTACGCCGCCCAGGTATCGGGCATGAACTGCGCCATTCCCTGTGCCCCGACGCCCGATTGGGCCTTCGGATCGAAACCGCTTTCCTGGTAGAGCTGTGCCGCGAGCATCGGCGGCGAGATCTCCGGGCAGAGCGCGCCCCACTGCTGGATCGGTGCCTGGAACGCCGCCGGGACCGTCCCCGGCGAGAGTGCGGCGCGATTCGCCGACTGCTGCGGCGTCCCACTCGCCGCGAACGTCCCCACCGTCACCAAACCGAGCAACCCGAACGTCACAACTCCCGCAGCGGCGGCGGCCGTACCGGCCTTCCGGAGTACCATCAGCACCATCCCGACGAATCGTCAGTCGAAGTGTTCCGGAAGGCGTTGCTCACCGCAATCATCAGAGATACAAAGAGTGAGCGCTATCCTTCGTACGGTGGACATCCTCGCGTACGTGCCCGGTGCCTCACGACCAATCCGCGAGAAGTAGCCAAGTCGACATCAGATCTGGCCAAGAATAGGTACCGACCCTTCGCGCGGGCGGGGTCAGGGCCCTTGAATTTGCCTGATCGGGCGGTGAGATGGAAATGAACCTGAGCAGCGTGCACACGAACGCGATCGGCCACCTGGCCGAGGACCCACCAAAGAAGCCGAATATCGACACCATCATCGGCGGGATCGCCCCGGACTGGGGCCCGTTCGCGACCCTCGGGTCGGAGGCCAGGGTGATGGTCGAGGTCATCATGGCCGTCGCCATCCTCATCTGCCTCGGCATCGCCGTCTGGGGGGCGGCCAAACAGCGGATCGGTGCGACCGCGATGCGCGACAGCTTCGGTGCCGAACAGGGTAAGGGGCTGATCGTCGCCGGTCTGACCGGCGTGTTCATCATTGGATCACTCGGCACTCTGTTCACCATTGTCTACGGCATGGCGATCTGACGATCGGACAGCAGTAGCCAGGCCCGCCCGCCCCGGGGCCAGGTCCCCGTCCGGACCGCCCCGAGCCCACCCGCCAGCAGTCCACCCCCCGTTCCCACCCTCCGTCCGCGCCCGCCCCCGGCGGAGGGTCCCCGGAGCCGCCCGGCTCCCCGCACCAGGAGGGCCGCCGTGCCGTTGTCCGACGACCAGCCGCACACCCGTACGCGGCTGCCGGTCGGCGAACAGCCCTCCTCCCAGCCGACCCTGCGTCAGGCCCGACCGCTCCGCACCCTGCTGACCGTCCTCGTCGTCGTCACCCTGCTGGTCGTGGCCATCGCCATCGCCAACCGCGACAAGCCCGACCCCGGCAGCACCGGCCGCTCCGCCGACCACGCGGCCCCCACCGCGCCCGCCGGCGCCGGCCCCGCCCCCAGCGGCGACCAGCCCGTCGGCACCACCATCAACGGCATCGGCTCCGGCTACCCGCACACCGACCAGGGCGCCCAGTCCGCCGCCGCCAACTACGCGGTGGCGATCGGCTCCGCCGACATGTTCCGCACCGACAGCCGCCACACCATCGTCGCCACCATCGCCGACCCGGGCGCGGTTGCGGGCCTGCAGAGCCGCCTGGACCAGGGGTTCTCTCCCGAGACGGCGGCCAGGTTCGGGGTCGATGCCCAGGGACAGCCGCCCAAGGGGATGGCGTTCGTCAGCCGGACCATCCCGGTCGGGACCAAGAGCAGCAGTTACACCGCGGAGAGCGTCAAGGTCGACGTCTGGTGCACCGGGTTGTTCGGACTGGCCGGCGAGCGTTCCACCAGGCCGGTGTCCGAGGAGTGGTTCACCCTGACACTCAGCCTGCGGTGGACCGGGACGGACTGGAAACTTACCGACTTCAGCCGAGCAGCCGGTCCGGCGCCGGTTCCGCCGGACCAGCAGGCCGCAACCGCCGAGGAGATCACTGGTGCCGTCGAGCAGTTCGGAGGCTTCCGTTATGCCCGCTGACGGTTGTTCCGGTTTCGTGCGGCGGGGCATGAGCCGCCTGGCCGGTGGGGCGCTGGTCGGCGTCCTTACGGTGGTCCTGACGGCCCACCGCGCCATGGCTGAGCCGTCGCCGACCCCGACCTCAGGGGCGACCAACACGAGTTGCCCGGGTGTTCCCCTGCCCGGCAACGACGTCTACTGCGCTCCGGGCGGCTCCGGCGCGCTCCCGGGCGGTGGGGCCATCGGGAGTGTGGCCGATCCGTTGGGGTCGTTGGCCAAGGGGTGTGCTCAGGCGGCGGCTTGGGTGGTGCGGAAGCTGTCGAGCGCGATCGACGGGACGACGCAGGTGGACTTCACCAACGCGTCGTTCCTGCAGCAGTACGCGGTGGTGTTCGCCGTGTCGACGGTGATCACGCTGGTGCTGTGGCTGCTGGCGGTGACGAAGCGGGCGGTGCGGGGGGCGCCGTTGGCGACGGCGTTCACGGAGGCGATCGGCTTCCTGTGGCTGACCGTCGTGGCGTCCGCGTTCACGCCGCTGATCCTCTACACCGTGGTGAGCGTGACGGACGGGCTGACCAAGGGGATCGCGGTGGGGACGAAGTCGGACACCGGGTCGTACCTGGGCGCGTTCGCCGACACCCTGGAGAAGGGTGACATGGGCGGCGGCCCGCTGATCCTGATCATCGTGTCGCTGGTGGCGGTGCTGGCGGCGGCGGTGCTCTGGATCGAGCTGCTGATCCGGGCGGCGATGTTGTACGTGGGCGCGCTGCTGGGTACGGCGGTGTACGCGGGGTTGGTGGACAAGCAGCTGTGGAAGCACGTGCGCCGGTGGGCGGGGGTGATGGTGGCGGTGGACCTGGCGAAGCCGATCATCGTGGTCATCCTGGGCCTGGCGGGTGCGGTGGCGTCGGGGGCCGGGGCCAGCGACGACTTCGCGCGGGTGCTGTCGGGGCTGGCGATCCTGTTCCTGTCGATCTTCGCGAGTGCCGCGGTGTACCGCTTCGTGCCGGGCTTCGGCGACGAGATCATGAACATGCGCCATGCCCGGGCGAGTGCGGTGTCGGCCGGATCGGCGATGATCAACGGCACCGCGAACATGATGAAGCAGGGCATCACCACCCACGGTGACCGCGGGCCGGTCGGTGCGGGTGGCGGCGGTGGTGGCGCGGGCGGCGGTTCGGTCGCCCCGGGCATCGCCGCGCACGCCGGGCGGACGCCGGCGCCACCAGCGCAGGCCGGGCCGCCGCAGACCTCGGTTCCGATCCGCGACAGCAACTCAGCGAAGGGAGGGTGACGGGTAAGTGAGCAGTGAACCGCTCGGCCAGTACGGAGCCCAGTACGCCCAGCCGTACGTGCACCAGCGCCGCACCTACCTGATCGGCAAGGCCCGCCCGAACGCGCCGATCGGCCGCAACCGGGAGTCCGGCGAGATCGTCCTGATCATCTTCGGGGCGTTCCTCGGCATGCTCTGGGGCCTGCTGATGCCGATCCTGCCGCTGCGGATCGGCGGCCTGATCGGCCTGCCCATGGTGGCCATCGCGGCGGTGTACGTGCCGTACCGCAGGCGGACGTTCTACAAGTGGGCGGAGATCAACCGCACCTACCGCCGGACGGTGCGGAGCGGCCGGTCGGTGTGGCGCTCGGACGTGATGGACGCCGGGACCCGGATGGACGGCCGCGAGGTGGAGGTCGGCCCGCCGCCCGGGGTGGGGCGGCTGCGCTGGCTGACCGCGCCGTTCGGGCCGGACGAGGTCGGGGTGCTGATGCACCTGGAGCGGCGGACGGTGACGGCCGCGATCGAGATCGAGGGCCCGGGTGTCGGCCTGCGCGACTCGGAGGACCAGGAGGCGCTGGTCGACCGGTTCGGCACGCTGCTGAAGCACGTCGCCAACGGGGACGGCTTCGTGACCCGGTTGCAGATCCTGGCCCGGACGCTGCCGGCCGACCCGGACGCGCACGCCAAGGACGTCGAGCGGCGCGGGGACCACGACGCGCCGCGCTGGCTGCAGGACTCGTACGACCAGTTGCAGTCGATGGTGTCGACCTCCTCGGAGCAGCACCGGGCGTACCTGGTGGCCTGCATGCACTACACCCGCGACCTGGCGGCCGAGGCGCACGCGATGGGCCGTACGGCGACCGGCCGGCGGGCCCGGGACGACGAGGGGCTGGCGGCCGTGATGGCGCGCGAGCTGACCGACATCTGCGCCCGGCTGGCGGAGGCGGACATCCGGGTGCGCCAGCCGCTGGGGCAGGCCCGGCTCTCCTCGCTGCTGCACTCGATGTACGACCCGGACCACCCGATCGACCACATCCAGGCGATGTCCCGGCGCAACGCCTGGCCGGCCGAACTGGACGCGACCAACCCGCAGTACCTGGAGGCGAAGACCCGCGAGTCGGCGACCCGGGAGCCGTGGTGCCACGCCACCGCGTGGATCAAGGAGTGGCCGCTGACGCCGGTGGGGGTCAACTTCCTGGCGCCGCTGCTGGTGCACACCCCGGACGTGATCCGGACGGTCGCGGTGACGATGGACCTGGAGCCCACCGACGTCGCGATCGAGCGGATGCTGACCGAGAAGACCAACGACGAGGCGGAGGCCAGCCGCGCGGCCAAGATGAACCGGACGGTCGACCCGCGCGACCTGGCCCACACCGGCCGGGTGGACCAGCGCGGCGACGACCTGGCCTCCGGCGCGGCCGGTGTGAACCTGGTCGGCTACATCACGGTGTCCTCGCGCAACCCCGACGCGCTGGCCCGGGACAAGCGCACCATCCGGGCCTCGGCCGGCAAGAGCTATCTCAAGCTGGAGTGGTGCGACCGCGAGCACCACCGGGCCTTCGTCAACACCCTGCCGTTCGCGACCGGCATCCGCCGCTGACGCCCGGTCCGCACCGCTCCACCACCGCCCGTCGACCAGACCAGGAGGCCGTACATGGCGCTCGGCAACCTCTCCGAGGCGTTCACCAGCCTGATGTTCGGCAAGGTGGAGACCACCCGGCTGCCGGTGCGCACCTCCACCGGCCAGGCGCAGGCGGTCTACCTGCCCACCGCCGCGCCGGGGCTGGGCGACTCGGGCGTGATCATCGGCCGTGAGGTGTACAGCGGCAAGGGGTACGTCTACGACCCCTTCCAGCTGTACGGGCAGCAGCTGCCGGCCCCGCACTGGCTGGTGCTCGGCGAGTCCGGCAACGGCAAGTCGGCGCTGGAGAAGACGTACGTGCTGCGGCAGTTGAGGTTCCGCGACCGGCAGGTCGTGGTGCTCGACGCGCAGGGCGAGGACGGCGTCGGCGAGTGGAACCTGATCGCCAACGCGCTGGGCATAAAGTCGATCCGGCTCGACCCGATGGCCGCCCGGGACGGCGGGGTGAAGCTCAACCCGCTGGACCCGGCGATCACCCAGACCGGCCAGCTGTCGCTGCTGCGCACCATCGTCGAGGTGGCGATGGGCCGGGGCCTGGAGGAGCGGGCCGGGTTCGCGCTGAAGGCCGCGCACGCCCACGTGGTGGCGACGGTGAAGGACCGCCAGCCGGTGCTGGACGACATCATCGACACCCTGCGCAGCCCCGAGCTGTCCTCGGTGGAGTCGCTGGGCGTGGCGGTGGACGAGGTGCAGTCCTGGGGCCTCGACGTGGCGCTGGTGCTGGACCGGCTGGTCGACGGCGACCTGCGCGGCATGTTCGACGGGTCGACCACCGACGGCATCGACCTGGACGCGCCGCTGATCGTCTTCGACCTCTCGCACATCGACCGGAACTCGATCGCGATGCCGATCCTGATGGCGATCGTCGGCGTGTGGCTGGAGCACACCTGGATCCGGCCGGACCGGAAGAAGCGCATCTTCCTGGTCGAGGAGGCCTGGCACATCATCAACAGCCCCTTCGTGGCGCAGCTGTTCCAGCGGCTGCTGAAGTTCGGCCGCCGGCTCGGGCTCTCCTTCGTCGCGGTGGTGCACCACCTGTCGGACGTGGTGGACGGCGCGGCGGCCAAGGAGGCGTCGGCGATCCTGAAGATGGCCTCCACCCGGACGATCTACATGCAGAAGGCGGAGGAGGCGCGGGCCACCGGCCGGGTGCTGGGCCTGCCGCGCTGGGCGGTGGAGATCATTCCCACCCTGTCGCCGGGCATCGCGGTCTGGGACGTCAACGGCAACGTCCAGGTGGTCAAGCACATCATCACCGAGGCCGAGCGGCCGCTGGTGTACACCGACCGTGCGATGACCGAGGACGCGGTGGCCGAACGGGACCGGGCCGAGCGGCAGTTGGCGGCCGAGCCGGGAGTCTGAGCGGCCGGAGGGGGTCCGGGCGGCCGGCGGGGGCCGGGCGGCTCTGCCGGGCGGGGCCGGGAGGCCAGGACGGGGGCAGCGGCCCTGGTCGGACGGCGACGGTTCGTCAGGAGGTAATCCTCTCGTTACGTTCAACGTCCTGACAGCTACGCGCGTTGACTCTAGGCTTCACAGGCGCAACACATCGCCCAGACGCCCGGTCCAGTCCACAGCGGGCGCTCCTCCAAGGTGCAGGGGACCCTCATGCTCACCGTCAGATCCCGACGCGCGGCGCTCGCCGTCGTCGCCGCCGCAGGTCTGTTCGGCACGGTGGCCGTGCCGACGGCCGCGCAGGCCGCCGACGCCAACGCCAAGCGTCACAAGACCGTCAACCTCCAGCTGCTGGCGATCAACGACTTCCACGGCAACCTGGAGCCCCCGGCCGGTTCGTCCGGCACCATCCGGGAGATCGACCCGGCCACCGGCAAGGAGGTCTCGACCCCGGCCGGTGGCATCGAGTACCTGGCCACCGAGCTGCGCAAGGCACGGATCCCGGCCGACGACTCGATCACCGTCGCGGCCGGCGACATCATCGGCGCCAGCCCGCTCACCTCGGCGCTCTTCCACGACGAGCCGACCATCGAGGCGATGGACAAGCTCGGCCTGGACGTCACCTCGGTCGGCAACCACGAGTTCGACGAGGGCGCGCAGGAGCTGCGGCGCATGCAGGACGGCGGCTGCCACCCGGTCGACGGCTGCTACGAGCCCGGCCGCACGTTCAAGGGCGCCAACTTCAACTACCTGTCGGCCAACGTCACCGACGAGAAGACCGGCAAGCCGCTGCTGGCCCCGTACTGGGTGACCAAGTCCCAGGGCGTGAAGATCGGCTTCATCGGCGTCACCCTGGAGGGCACGCCGAACATCGTGACCGCCGAGGGCGTCAAGGGCCTGAAGTTCGCGAACGAGGTCACCACGATCAACAAGTACGCCGGCGAGCTCAAGGCCAAGGGCGTCAACTCGATCGTCGCGCTGATCCACGAGGGCGGTTACCCGGCCAGCAGCGTCTACAACTACGACTGCGGCCCGGCCGGCCAGGGCATCTCCGGTCCGATCGTCGACATCTCCAAGAAGCTCGACCCGTCGGTCGGCGCCATCGTCACCGGCCACACCCACAACGCGTACGCCTGCACCATCCCCGACCCCAACGGCGTCCCGCGCTCGGTCACCAGCGCCGCCTCCTTCGGCCGGCTGTACACCGAGATCGACATGAAGCTGGACAAGACCACCGGCGAGATCGTCCGCCCGACGGTCAAGGCCGAGAACCACGTGGTGCGCCGCACTGTCGAGAAGGCGCCCGACATGACGGCGCTGGTCGACCACTACTCCAAGCTGGCCGCCCCGATCGCCAACCGGCCGATCGGCTACATCGCCTCGGACATCAACGGCCGCGGCAACAGCGACCTGGAGAAGCCGCTCGGCGACCTGATCGCCGACGCGCAGGTGGAGGGGCTCGCCCCGGCCGCCAAGGGCGGGGCGCAGATCGCCTTCATGAACCCCGGCGGCATCCGCGCCGACCTGGTCTACAAGGCCTCCGGCGCCGAGGGCGACGGCGTGGTGACCTACGGCGAGGCGTTCACCGTCCAGCCGTTCACCAACATGATGCAGGTCAAGACGCTGACCGGCGCCCAGCTGGTGCAGCTGCTCCAGCAGCAGGTCAGCGGCTCCAACGCGGCCGCGCCGAAGATCCTCCAGGCGTCCTCGGGCCTGCACTACACCCTGGACATGCGCAAGACCGGCGCGGACCGGGTGGTCGTCGACTCGATCCGGCTGAACGGCGCTCCGATCGACCCGGCCGCCAAGTACCGGGTCGCGGCCAACGAGTTCCTGGCCGGCGGCGGCGACGGCTTCCCGGCCTTCGCGGCCGGTACCGACAAGCTCGTCGGCGCCTCCGACCTGGACGTCTTCGCGGCCTACCTGGGCGCCCACAGCTCGGCGGCCTCGCCGCTGAAGGCCCCGGCGCAGGACCGGATCAAGGTCATCGGCCCGGGCGTCGACATCGACTGACCGAGCCGGTTCCGGGGCGGGGCCGCCGGGCAGCCGGACGGTCGCCAGTGCGCCCGGGCCGCCGTCCCCGGCCGGGCCCAGCGACACCTCGCCGCCCGCCTCCCGGACGCTCTGCGCGACGATCGACAGGCCCAGGCCGGAGCCGGGCAGCTGTCGCGAGGACGGCGAACGCCAGAACCGGTCGAAGACGTACTGCAGTTCCTCCGGCGGAATGCCGGGGCCGTGGTCGCGGACGGTCAGCACGCCCTGTTGGAGCCGGACTTCGATGGTGCCGCCGGGCGGGCTGTACTTGACCGCGTTGTCCAGCAGGTTGATCACCGCGCGTTCGAGCCCGGCGGCGTCGCCGTGCACGAACCAGGGGTCGGTCGCGGTCTCGAAGACCAGCCCCGGGCCGCGCAGCTTCGCCCGCTCGACCGCCCGCCCGGCGATCTCGTGCAGGGCCACCACGGTGGGGTTGTGGACCGGCTTGGGGGAGTCCGGTCGGGACAGCTGGAGCAGGTCCCCGATCAGGACGGTGAGCTCCTGCATCTGCGCCTTCATGTTGCCCAGCAGCTTGGTCTTGGTCGCGGCGGGCAGCGGGCGGCCCGTGTCGTTGCTGCGGATCAGCAGGTCGACGTTGGTGCGCAGCGAGGTGAGCGGGGTGCGCAGCTCGTGCCCGGCGTCGGCGATCAGACGGGTCTGCCGCTCGCGGGAGTTGGCGAGGGCGGTGCTCATCGAGTTGAAGGAGGTGGAGAGCCGGGCGATCTCGTCGTCCCCCTGGACGGGGATGGTGGTGCCGACCTCCTCGGTGCGGGCGATGTGCTCGACGGCGTCGGTGAGTTGGTCGACGGGCTTGAGCGCGGACCGGGCGACCACGCGGCCGGCGATGGCGGCGAGGATGATCCCGCCGAGGGCCACTCCGCCGAGGAGGAGGGCGAGCCGCTGGAGGGAGTCCTCGATGGGCTGGGAGGGGGTCGCCACCATGACGACGACGGGCACCTGGAAGCTGTGGTTGAGGGTCAGCCGGACGATCGCGGGGTCGCCGTTGGTGTACCGGCCGTCCCGGATGATCGACTGGCCCGGCTTGAGCCGGAATCCGGCGGCGTCCTCCGACGTGGTCACGATGGCCTTGGTCGCCCCGGGGGGCAGGCAGACGCCCCCGGCCCCGCCCCGGAGGAACTGGGTGTCCCGGGGGACGGCTCCGCTGATGTCCGGGATGACGACGCCGCGCTGGTTCTCCAGCGCGGCTTCCGGGGTGGCGTAGCAGTCCAGGGAGTTCCTCCCGATCGGCGCTGCGGGAGCACCCGCCAGGTCCGCTCGGACCTGGTCGTACAGCTGCTTTTCCACGATGAACCAGCAGGCCAGCGCCGACAGGGCGATGGCCACCGCGACCGCGGCCGCGCTCAGGAAGGTGAGGCGGCTGCGGAGGGAGCGGGAGCGGAGCCAGTGGGTGAGGCGCCGGCGGCGGGGGACGCCGGGTGGAGCCAGTGGCGGGGGCGGGTAGGGCGTGGGGGAGGTCACGTGGTGGCGCCGGCAGCCGGGCGCAGGGCGTAGCCGACGCCGCGTACGGTCTGGATGAGGCGGGGCATGCCGCCCTGCTCGGTCTTGCGGCGCAGGTACATCACGTAGACGTCCAGGGAGTTGGAGGAGGGTTCGAAGTCGAAGCCCCAGACGGCCTTGAGGATCTGTTCGCGGGTCAGGACCTGGCGGGGGTGGGCGAGGAACATCTCCAGCAGCATGAACTCGGTGCGGGTGAGTTCGACGGGCTTGCCGGCGCGGGTGACCTCGCGGGTGGCGGTGTTCATCCGCAGGTCGCCGAAGGCCAGCACCTCGCTCTCGTCCTCGGCGGCGGCGCGGGCGGCGGCCTCGGTGGCGAGGGCGTTGCGGCGCAGCAGGGCGCGGACGCGGGCGAGCAGTTCGTCGAGTTCGAAGGGCTTGGCGAGGTAGTCGTCGGCGCCGACGTCCAGGCCGGTGACGCGGTCGCCGACGGCGTCGCGGGCGGTGAGCATCAGGACGGGGACGGTGTCGCCGCGGGAGCGCATCCGGCGGACGGCGGTGAGGCCGTCCATCCGGGGCATCATGATGTCCAGCAGGACGAGGTCGGGCCGGTCGCGTTCGACGGATTCCAGGGCCTCGTAGCCGTCGGTGGCGGTGGCGACCTCGTAGCCCTCGAAGGCGAGGCTGCTCTCCAGGGCGTCCCGGAGGGCGGGTTCGTCGTCGACCACGAGGAGCCGGGCGGAGGGGTGGCCGGCCTCGGCGGGGGTGCGGTCGTCGGCGGACGGGGTCATGGGCTGCTGCCCTTTCTCGTCGGGTGGAGGGCCTGCTGGGAGTACCGGGGGCAATTGTCCGTCCTACAGGTTCTGGCCGGCCTCCAGTTTCGGCAGAACCTGCTTGATGTCGTTGATTGGGATGGCGAAGCCGAGGCCGACGCTGCCGGCGCTGCTGCCGCCGCCGCCGGCGGTGGAGCTGGCGCCGCTGGGCGCGTACATCGCCGAGTTGATGCCGATGACCTGGCCGTTGGCGTTGATGAGCGGGCCGCCGGAGTTGCCGGGGTTGAGGGCGGCGTCGGTCTGGAAGGCCTTGTAGGTGGTGGTGCTGCCGCTGTTCTGCTGCGGGAGGTTGCCGCGCGTTCCGGGCAGGTTGGGCAGGCCGGGCAGGCTGGGGAAGCCGAAGCCGCCGTTGCTGCTGGTGGTGCCCTCGTCGAGCTGGACGGTGACGTCGCGGTTCTCGGCGCTGATGATGCCGGAGGTGACGGTGCCGGTGAGGCCGTCGGGGTTGCCGATGGCGACGACGGGGTCGCCGACGGCCACGGCGGAGGAGTCGCCGAGGGTGGCGGGGGTGAGGTTCTTGCCGCCGCCGGCGGTGATCACGGCGACGTCGAGGGACTTGTCGGTGCCGGTGACGGTGGCCGGGGCGGTGGAGCCGTCCTTGAAGGTGACGGTGATCTGGCCGCCGTCGGCGGCGGTGTCGATCACGTGGTAGTTGGTGAGGATCCGTCCGCTGGTGTCGAGGATGACGCCGGTGCCGGTGGCGGTGCCGTTGCCGTTCTTGACGGTGATCTGGACGACGCTCGGCGAGACGGCGGCGGCGATGGCCGGGACGTCGGCGCCGCCGTCGGAGCGGGCGGAGACGGGGCTGGCGACGGTGCTGGTGCGGGTGGCGGAGCCGTGCTGCTCGGCGGCGACGAACCCGCCGGTGACGCCGCCGATGACGGCGGCGACCGCGGCGACGGCGGTGACCAGGGCGAGCCGCCCGCGCAGCAGGCCGCGCCGGGCGCGGTTGCCGTGGCCGCCGTGGCCGCCGTGGCCGCCGGGCTGGCCGGTGGTGGGCGGCTCGGGGGGCATGGGCGGGGGCGGGGTCGGGGAGTCGAAGCCGCCGGCCGAGTGGTCCTCGCGGTACCCGTAGGCGGTCGTGGCGGCGCTGCTGCCGAGGACGGTGCCCTCGACCACGCGGGGCTCGTACGGGCCGTACTGCTCGTCGTGGTGCTGCTGCTGTTCGCTCATGCCGACCAAAGTCCGCCTGGTGGATGAGGATGGCATGAGAACCGGCTCAGAAGGGTCCGAGAAGCCCGTTGGGTTCTCATAAAGCCTGGTCAGGCGGTGTACGGCGGCGGGTGGAGCGGAGTGCGCTACTCCGCTTCCCCGGTCGGGACCGCCGCGGCGCCGCCGCAGCCGCAGGAACGGCGGATCACCAGGCGGGACGGGAACTTGCGGACCCGCTCGGTGTCCGACCCGGGCACCATCAGCGAGTCGTCGAGCACCAGGTCCACGGCGGCCCGGGCCATCGCGTCGCGGTCGGAGGCGACGGTGGTCAGCGGCGGGTCGGCGAGCGCGGCCTCGGGGACGTCGTCGAAGCCGGCCACCGCGAGGTCCTCCGGGACCTTCAGACCGACCTCGCGGGCGGCCCGCAGCACGCCGATCGCCTGGTCGTCGGTGGAGCAGAAGATCGCCCGCGGCCGGTCCGGCGAGCGCAGCACCCCGAGCGCGACCTCGTACGCGCCGTAGCGGTGGAAGGGCGCGTCGATCAGGTGGGGCTCGGTGGGCAGGCCGTGCGCGTCCATGGCGCGCTGCCAGCCCTCGACGTGGTCGATGACCGGGTCGCCGGGGGCGGGGGACTCGACCGGGCCGCCGAAGCAGGCCACGTACGGGTGCCCGTGCACCTCCAGCAGGTGGCGGACGACGGCCTCGGCGCCGCCGACGTCGTCGGTGACCACCGCGACGTCGTCGATCGCCTCGGGGCGGCGGTGCAACAGCACGACCTTGGCGCCCTCCATCGCGGCGAACTCCTCGGCGGCGCGCTGCGAGGGGCCCTGGCTGACCAGGATCAGGCCGGAGACGCGCATGCCGAGGAAGGCCCGGACGTAGTGCACCTCGCGGTCGTCCACGTAGTCGGAGTTGCCGATCAGCACGAGCTTGCCGCGCTCGGAGGCGGCCCGTTCCACGGCGTGCGCCATCTCGGCGAAGAAGGGCTGGCGGGCGTCCGGGACGACCATGCCGATCAGGTTGGTCCGGCGGGAGGCCATCGCCTGGGCGACGCTGTTCGGCCGGTAGCCGAGCTGATCGATCGCGGCGAGGACCTTCTCCCGGGTCGCGGGTGCGACCGGGCGCGGCCCGTTGTTGATGACGTAGCTGACGACCGCGGTCGAGGTACCAGCCAGCCGGGCTACATCGTCGCGCGTCACTTTGGCCACGGGGGGAGTCTACGCGTGTGGCGTGCGCGCCGGCAGTGGGACCTGGGGCTTTCCGTCAGGGCTTTCGGCGGGTGCCCGGCAGGTGCCGGGAGCGAACCGGACAAGCCGGGCGGGGGCGGCCCGCCCGGCCGTCGGTCAGGCCTCCAGCGGCGCCGAGGGGCGCTGGGCGAGCTCCGGGCGCTCGCCCTTCTCCGGCTTCTCCGGGACGACGAAGCGGTAGCCGACGTTGCGCACGGTGCCGATCAGCTGCTCGTGCTCGACGCCGAGCTTGGCGCGCAGCCGTCGGACGTGCACGTCCACCGTCCGGGTACCGCCGAAGTAGTCGTAGCCCCAGACCTCCTGCAGCAGCTGGGCCCGGGTGAAGACCCGGCCGGGGTGCTGGGCGAGGTACTTGATCAGCTCGAACTCCTTGAAGGTGAGGTCGAGCGCCCGGCCCTTGAGTTTGGCGGAGTAGGTGGCCTCGTCGACCGAGAGGTCGCCGTTGCGGATCTCCATCGGGCTGTCGTCGGTGCTGATGTGGAGCCGGCCGAGCGCGAGCCGCAGCCGGGCCTCGACCTCGGCCGGGCCGGCCGTGTCCAGCAGGACGTCGTCGATGCCCCACTCGGCGGTGACGGCGGCGAGGCCGCCCTCGGTCACCACCAGGATCAGCGGGCAGCCGATGCCGGTGGAGCGCAGCAGCTGGCACAGGCTGCGGATCTGCGGCAGGTCGCGCCGGCCGTCGACCAGGATGACGTCCGCACTGGGGGTGTCCACCAGGGCGGATCCCTCGGCGGGGGCCACCCGGACGTTGTGCAGCAGCAGGCCGAGGGCCGGCAGCACCTCCGCGGAGGGTTGCAGAGCGTTGGTGAGGAGGAGGAGAGAACTCATACCCGGTAGTCCCCTTTCCGGGTCGTCGCGGTCGCGTTACGGCTGCCGCCACAGCCGGATGGCGCACGTGCTGAGGTCGGGGGGAGGTGGACGGACGTCAGAGGAGCGCCGGAGGGCCGGCCGGTGCGCAGGACGCGACGGCGCACGCGCCGAGGGTCCCGCAACCCTTGGCGCACCGTTTCTGCCCTGTTCATCCCGCGAATCCTCCGGTTCGTTCCGGTCCCGGGCGGCGGCCCGGGTGCCGGGTGGACACCCCGGCCGGCCGGGGCACGTCGTCGTGCCGCGTGGGGCGGGGCGGTTCCCGCGACGCGCCGGGGGTGGGCCGACGAATCGCAAGAATGTCCGTACTGGCGTCCTGAAAGCACAAAAGGACCCGGGGGCGACTCTGCCCGGATCCCTCTTGGACGTCGAGAATAGCCGACGGCCCTGCGCGCCGGGAGGGCTCGAATCCGGCGGTTCGCCCAATCCGGGCGCGCGCCGGGTGAGCCTGGACACAGCTTCGAGCCGTCCTCCGGGCCCCCTGGGCCAGGGCGATTGCCCCTCGTGGCGGCGGACACGCCATCATGGGACCCACATCGGCGGCGCCGTGCGAGTCCATCTTTCGGGTGGTCGGGCGGCCCGGTGGCGAGCCGGACCGGGGCACCGGGGCCGGGCGAGGACGACGAGAAGGGGTGGCCCGATGGGTGCGACCACGGAGCCCGCGAGCGGCGCCCGGGCGCGCGGGACGATCCGCTACTGGGCGGCCGCGAAGTCCGAGGCCGGGCTGGCCGAGGAGCCGTACGAGGCGGTGACCCTGGCGGAGGCGCTGGCACAGGCCAGGCGGCGGCACGCGGACCGGCCGAAGCTCGTCCAGTTGCTCGGGCACTGCTCCTACCTGGTCGACGGCTCCCAGGTCGGCGGCCGGGACCACACGACCGTGCCCCTGACCGAGGGCGGCACGGTCGAGGTGCTGCCGCCGTTCGCGGGAGGCTGAGCGGCGTGACGGACATGAACAACGCGAACCAGGGCGGCTACGGCGAGTGGCCGCAGCAGCCCCCGCCGCCCCAGCCGCCCTACCGGCATCCGCAGCAGCAGCCCCAGCCGCCGTACCCGCAGCCGCCGTACCCGCAGCCGCCGTACCCGCAGGCCCAGGCGCCGCAGCCGGGGCAGCAGCCGTCGTACGGCTACCCGGGGTACGGGCAGCCGCCGATGGACGACGCGGCGACGACCCTGCTGCCGCCCGTCCCCGCGACGGACGACGCCACGGCGACCACGCTGCTGCCGCCCGTGCCGCCGATGGACGACGCGGCCACCACGCTGCTGCCGCCCGTGCCGCCGATGGACGACGCGGCGACGACGCTGCTGCCGCCGGTGGTCGTGTCCGGCGCGATGCCGACCGCCCCGCCGGCCTGGACGCCAGCCCCACCGCCGCCGGCGGCCCGGCACGCCGCGCCGCCGCAGGCCCGGCACGCCGCTCCGGCGCCGGTCCCGCGGCAGGCGGCCCCGCCGGTGGTGACCCCGCCGACGGCGCCCCCGCAGCAGGGAGGGCCCGCCCTCGACTCGCCGACCATGACGCTCAAGCGCCCGGTCGCCCCCGGCGGCCCGGCGGGCGCCCCGCCCGCGCCGCCGTACGCGGCCGTCCCGGCGCAGCCCGCGCCGGTGGCGCCGCCCGCCGGCCCGCGCGGCCGGACCGGTTCGCCGATCATCGATCCGGGCCTTCAGCCCGCGCTGATCACCGCCGGGGTGGCCGCGCTGCTGGCCGGCGGCGCCGCGCTCGGGCAGGTGGCGCTGGCACTGGTGGTGGCGCTGCTCCAGGTGCTGACGGCGGCCGGCTGGTTCCGGCTGAACGGGATGTGGCCGGCCCGCCAGGGCATCGCGCTCGCCGCGCTGGCCGGGCTGACCGCGGACGCGGCGGTGCTGCTGGCGGACTCCGAGGGCAGCGTGGCGGCGGTGGTCGGCACGCTGGGCGGGTTCTTCCTGCTGGTCCTGGTGCTGCAGACGTTCCGTCCCTCGGACCCGAAGGAGCGGTTCTACGCGCTGACGGTGCTCGGCTCGGCCACGGTGGTGACGGCGCTGTGCACCTCGCTGCTGGTGGCCGACTGGGTGCCCGCCGGGGTGGGCGCGGTCGCGCTGGCCACCGTGCTGGCCGCGGCGCCGCTGCCCGGCCCGAAGCTGCTGGGCCCGGTGCTGGGCCTGGCGGCGGCGGTGCTGCTGGGTCTGCTGGTGGGCGCGCCGCCGGCGCTGGGGGTGCTGGCGGGGCTGGGTGCGCTGGTCGGCCGACGGGTCGCGGCGTACGACTTCCCGTCCCGGTTCGTGCACATGACGGCGGGCGTGGCGCTGCCGCTGGCGGTGGCCTCGCCGCTGATCTGGATCGCCACGGACCTGCTGGCCGGCTGACATCCGGCCGACGACCGCGCGTCCCGCTCCGGAACCATGCTCCGGGGCGGGACGTCGTACGGTCGGGTGGGAACGGCCTCGGCCGGGGCCGCCGCGCAACGCCGGGCAGGGAACGCCGGGCGAGGAACACCGGACGAGGACAGCGAACGACGACGGCGACCGGCGACGACGGGGAGTGCGATGCGCGGATGGCTGAAGGCGACGATCGGCCTGGTGGTGCTCTCCGGCCTGCTGGTCGGCGCCGACCGGATCGCGGTCGGGGTGGCCGAGGACCAGGCCGCCGACCGGATGGTCAGCAGCGGCCGGATGAGCCAGCGGCCGGACATCTCGATCGAGGGCTTCCCGTTCCTCACCCAGGCGCTGTCGATGAAGCTGGACGACGTCCGGATCTCCTCCGACGGCCTGACCGTCGGCGACGGCGGCCGCCAGGTGGCGCTGCGCTCCTTCAAGGCTCGGCTGTCCGGCGTCACGGTGAGCGACAGCCTGAGGAGCGCCACGGTGGACAGCGGGACCGGCAGCGGCCTGATCTCGTACGCGGACCTCGCGCAGCTGCTGCCGCCGGCCTCCCAGCTGGTGACGGGGGCGGGCAAGCTGCCGGTGGGCGGCAACACCCGGCTGGCCCTGTCGTACGGCGGGCCGGGCAAGGTCAAGGCCGCGCTGGGGCCGATCGAGGTCGGTGAGGGTTCGGTGCACAACAGCGGGAGCACCGTCACCGCGGACGGCTTCCAGCTCAGCGCGCTGGCCGGGATGTTCGCCGGGGTCACCGACCAGCGGCTGAAGCCGATGAGCTTCACCCTCGACGCGCTCCCGGCGGGGCTGAAGCTGGCCGACAAGGACGGGGCGACGCCGCTGCCGGAGGGCCTGCAGCTGACCTTCGAGGGCAAGGGCGTCAAGCTGCTGGGCTGACCGGCCGGTCACTTCCGCTCCCGTGCCGTCCCCTCCTCCGCTCCTTCCGCTCCTTCCTCTTCTTCCGTCTCCTGCGTTCCGCTCCGCGAGACACGCCGTCCGGCGCGTCTGGCGGAGCGGTGCCGTTTCCGCCCGTTGTGGGCCGCCCGGGGCTGCTGGTCTCGGGCGGGACGGCGGCCCGGCAGGCCATGAAAAGGTCAAATCTCGGCATTCGGGCTATTCAGTCTCGACATTCGGTACGCTGATGACAGCGGACCTCCGGTGTCCCTAGCATCGTCGACATGAAGCGACAGACGGATCTCACGAAGCGGCGGGCGGTCGACCTGTGCCGCGTGGCCGCCTGTCTGTGTCGAATGCGCTAACTCGGCGTTTTTGCTGGGCAGTTGAAGCCCGCCGCCGATTTTCCCGGTGACCTTGCCCGGCCACTCCGGCCGGCCGTCGCCGCCGCACCCCGCAGTTCCTCGCCCGTCGGCCCGGACCGCCACCCCCGTCCCAGTATTCGGACAGGAATTCGGACCGCAGTCGCCCGGGCACCCAGCAGCACCTCCCGAGCAGAACCTTCCGCACACCGCCCTCGGATGGAGAACACCACCATGAGCCGCAGCGACGTCCTGGTCGACGCCGACTGGGTCCAGGCCCACCTGGACGACCCGAAGGTCGTGATCGTCGAGGTCGACGAGGACACCTCCGCGTACGACAAGAACCACATCCGCAACGCCGTCCGGATCGACTGGAAGCAGGACCTCCAGGACCCGGTCCGCCGCGACTTCATCGACCAGGCCGGCTTCGACGCGCTGCTCAGCGCCAAGGGCATCGCCAACGACGACACCGTCGTGCTCTACGGCGGCAACAACAACTGGTTCGCCTCGTACGCCTACTGGTACTTCAAGCTGTACGGCCACGGTGACGTCCGCCTGCTGGACGGCGGCCGCAAGAAGTGGGAGCTGGACTCCCGCGACCTGGTCGCCGAGGTGCCGGCCCGCGAGGCCACCGAGTACCGGGCGCAGGCCGCCGATTCCTCGATCCGCGCCTTCCGCGACGACGTGCTCGCGGCCATCGGCCAGCTCAACCTGGTCGACGTCCGTTCGCCCGACGAGTTCTCCGGCAAGCTGCTCGCCCCGGCGCACCTCCCGCAGGAGCAGTCGCAGCGCCCCGGCCACGTGCCGAGCGCCCGCAACATCCCGTGGGCCAAGAACGCCAACGACGACGGCACCTTCAAGAGCGACGACGAGCTCAAGGCGCTGTACGAGGCCGAGGGCATCGACCTGGCGAAGGACACCATCGCCTACTGCCGCATCGGCGAGCGCTCCGCGCTCACCTGGTTCGTCCTGCACGAGCTGCTCGGCCAGGAGAACGTCAAGAACTACGACGGTTCGTGGACCGAGTACGGCAGCCTCGTCGGCGTGCCGATCGAGCTCGGCAGCAACTGAGCCCGCGGCTCGACCGTCGTCAGAAGGGAAGACAAGACATGTGCGGTGCGAAGGCCGGCGGGCCGGACCTGGCAGGAGTTGACGTGGCGAACGAGACGATCATCCAGGGTTCGGTGACCCGCGACGGTGAGCCGGTCAACGGCTACGTCCGGCTGCTCGACGAGGGGGGCGAGTTCACGGCCGAGGTGCCCACCTCGGCGACCGGCCAGTTCCGGTTCTTCGCCCGCCCGGGCAAGTGGACCCTGCGCGCGCTGGTGCCGGGCCAGACCGTGGACCGTCAGGTGGTGGCCTCCCAGGGCACCGCCGTCGAGGTCGCGATCGCGGTCTGACCGGAACCCGGTCCGCCCGTTCCACCTGTGCCACCCGATCCGCCTGATCCACGGGCGGAGTACACCGAGGGCCCTGCCGCGGCAGGGCCCTCGGTCGTACCGTGGAGACGTGCAGACAAGGCGGCGGCGGCATTACTACTTCGCCCTGATGGGCGTCTGCCTGGGCCTGTTCGTGCTGGCCTGGGGCGTGGTGAGGTTCTTCTCCGTGCCCGCCGCGATCGGCATGTGCGTGGTCGCGATGGTGATCCCGCCGGCCGCCGCCGTGTTCGCCAACAAGCGGGACCCGGACGACGACTGGTGGAACGACCCGCGCTGGGACGACCCGAAGTGGGACGAGCCCGGTCACGACCGGGACCGCCCCGACCACGAGGAGCACCCGTAGCCGTCAGTAGACGAGTGCCTGGACGTTGTCCGCCATGATCTCGCTGACGAAGACCTGCGCGCCCGCGATCCGGACGCCCTCGACGGTGTCCTGCTGCACGATCCCCCGGCGGGCCGCACACTGGGTGCACAGCGTCACCGAGCCGTTCGCGAGGATCGCCTCCAGCAGGTCCGGAAGCGGTGCCGCGTGCGGCAGTTCGAACTCCGCCGCCCGCCCCGGCAGGGCGAACCAGGAGGACTCCCCGGTCAGCCAGAGCGAGACCTCGATCCCGCTGGCGACGGCCACCGCCGCGACGGTGAACGCCTGCGAACACCGCTCCGGCGCATCGGCCCCGGCGGTGACCTTGATGACGAGTTTCTTCGACATGGCGCCACCTTAGAGGGCTCGCGGCCCCCGCTCGCCGTCATCCCAGGATCCCTTGGGGAAACCTTGGACGGCGGGGGAAAATCGGCGCGAACGATGACGTGGTGGGGCTCACCGCGACCGGCCGATGACCGGCGGATAGAGTGAGCGGCAGCAAAATCCACCACACTGTCGCCGCCTGGGAGCCACCCGTGTCCGGTCTGGAAATCTTCTTCGACGGTCTGCTGGCCCTCATGGCCGTGCTGATCACCTGGTTCGCCATCTTCTCGGTGATGAAGCTCTACCAGGGCCAGCGCTGATCCTGCCGTACGGTTGAGGCAGCCCACACCGACGACGACAGCGACCAGGAACATGATCGAGATCCCCTCTGACCTCCACAAGGACGTCGTCCCGCTCGCCTTCCTCCTTGGCACCTGGGAGGGCGCGGGCGTCTATGACTTCCCTGGCACCGAGAAGTGCAACTTCGGCCAGGAGATCGTGATCCGGCACGACGGCCGGCCCTTCCTGGAGTTCCGCTCCCGCACCTGGGTGCTGGACAACGAGGGCGAGAAGGTCCGCCCGCTGGAGAACGAGCACGCGTTCTGGCGCATCACCAGCAACCACGACGGCACCAGCGGCGTCCGCGGGATCGAGATCTCGTCCGTCCGCGACGACGGCACCGTGGAGATCTGGTACGGCGAGCTGGCCGACGGCAAGCCGCAGATCGACGTCTCCACGGACGCGGTCGCCCGGATCGAGGGCTCGCCGGAGTACTCGGGCGGCAAGCGGCTGTACGGCTTCGTGAACGAGGAACTGCTCTGGGTCGGCGAGAAGGCCGCCCCGAACGTTCCGCTGCGCCCGTACATGTCGGCCCAGCTGAAGAAGGTGCTCAGCCCGGCCCAGCTGATCAAGGACATCAACGACCTGCCGGACGACGGCATCGCGTTCTTCAAGTGAGCCCGGCGCTCCGCTGAGCGGTACGGCTTTCGCGTGAGGTAGGGACCGGCCGCCGGCCGGTCCCTACACTTGCCTCAGGACCCCCGACCTTGGCAGGGACAGCACCGTGGCGGACACCGGCACCACCGACTGGCAGCTCTCCGGCGACTGGAAGGCCGACCTGCGCGAACGCGGCTACCGGCTGACCCCGCAGCGGCAGCTCGTACTCGAAGCCGTCGACCGCCTCGACCACGCCACCCCCGACGACATCCTCTGCCACGTCCGGCAGACCGCCAGCGGCGTCAACATCTCCACCGTCTACCGGACCCTGGAGCTGCTGGAGGAACTCGGCCTGGTCTCGCACGCCCACCTCGGCCACGGCGCCCCGACCTACCACCTGGCCGGCCGCCACCACCACCTGCACCTGGTCTGCCGGGACTGCGACAAGGTCTCCGAGACCGGCACCGAGATCGCCGAGCCGCTGATCCGCAGCCTGCGCGAACAGCACGGATTCGACACCGACCTCAAGCACTTCGCCATCTTCGGCCGCTGCGCGGACTGCACCGCCAAGCTCGCGGACGGCCGGTCGTAAGCTGGCCGGTATGAAGAGCCCGCTGCTGAGCCTGCCCGGAGCCGTCCCCGCCGAAGGCGCCGACGAGGGCGTCGCCGCCCACTACGGCGACATCTTCCGTGAGCAACGCAACCTCTCGCAGGGCACGGGCTTCGTCGACCTCTCGCACCGCGGCGTGCTCACCGTCACCGGCCAGGACCGCCTGGCCTGGCTGCACCTGCTGCTCACCCAGCACGTCAGCGCGCTGGCGCCGCAGGAGGCCACCGAGGCGCTGGTGCTCTCCCCGAACGGTCACGTCGAGCACGCGCTCTACCTGGTCGACGACGGCACCACCACCTGGGCGCACGTCGAGCCGGGCACCCAGGGGGCGCTGCTGGGCTACCTGGAGAGCATGAAGTTCTTCTACCGGGTGGAGGTCGCCGACGCGACCGCCGAGTACGCCGTGGTGCACCTGCCGGCGGGCTCCACCGCCTCCGTCGAGGGCGCCGCAGCGGTGCGCGAACTCCCGTACGGGCGCGATCTGTTCGTGCCGCGCGCCGAGCTGGCGGAGCTGACCGCCGGGTACGGCCCGGCGGCGGGGGTCTGGGCGTACGAGGCGCTGCGGATCGAGGGCCACCGGCCGCGGCTGGGCTTCGAGACCGACCACCGGACCATCCCGCACGAGGTGGACTGGCTGCGCACCGCCGTCCACCTGCAGAAGGGCTGCTACCGCGGACAGGAGACCGTCGCCCGGGTGCACAACCTGGGCCGGCCGCCGCGCCGCCTGGTCTTCCTGCACCTGGACGGCACCGAGGAGACGCTGCCCCCGCACGGGACACAGGTGCGGCTGGCCGCGGAGCCGGACGGGCGCCCGCTCGGCTTCGTCACCTCCTCGGCCCGCCACCACGAGCTGGGGCCGATCGCGCTGGCGATCGTCAAGCGGAACGTCCCGGTGGACGCGGTGCTGCTGGCCGGGACGGTGCCGGGCACCCAGGACGTGATCGTCCCGCAGTAGCCCGTGCGCCCGGCTGCGGTCAGACCTCCACGAGGACGGTGAACGGGCCGTCGTTCACCAGCGCCACCTGCATGTCGGCGCCGAACCGGCCCGTCTCCACCTTGGCGCCGAGCGCGCGCAGTTGGGCGACCACCTCGTCCACCAGGGGCTCGGCGACCGGGCCGGGGGCGGCGGCGTTCCAGGTCGGGCGACGACCCTTGCGGGCGTCGCCGTAGAGGGTGAACTGGCTGATCACCAGCAGCGGGGCCCCGAGGTCGGAGCAGGACTGCTCGACGCCCTCGTCGTCGGCGGGCAGCAGCCGCAGCGTCCACAGTTTGCGGGCCAGCTGGGCGGCCTTGGCCGGGGTGTCCTCGTGGGTGACGCCGACCAGGACGCAGAGCCCGGGTCCCTCGATCGCGCCGACGGTCTCTCCGGCCACGGTCACCCTGGCCTCGGTCACTCGCTGCACCACTGCTCGCATGCCGCCATTGTGCCGGAGGCCCGGGGCGGGCCCGACGGGCACCCGGCGCCGTGCTCGGCGGGCACCCGGTGCCATGTCCGGCGGCACCCCGGGGCGTGCGAGAGGGGCGCGTGTGCAGGTGGTGCACGCCGGGTGGTGCGCGCCTGCGCGGGGTCGGGCGCCGCTCTTCCTGCGGAAAGGTCCGGTCATATCAGCCACCCCCGTTCGCCAGGGGGCCGTTCGGGTGCACGGGCGGTGCGCCCGCGCCGGGCGGGGTGGCACGCTGGTGGACCGTACGGAGGGCCCGGCGCGCCATGTGGTCCGCCGCACCGGGCCGGGCTCGGCCGGGCGGTCGAGCCCGTAGGTCAGGCGTTCTGGCGGCATCGCCCCGGTGGGTGGTTCCGGCCGGGAACCGGAACCTTCGGGGGCGGCCGGGCGTGCCAACGGACGGGACGCGTGAGCCCGTCGGGGGACGGGCCGGACCGGCGGCAGGGACGCAGTGCCGCGAGCGGGCGGGATCGGACGACGGCAGGTGGGTTGGTTGATGGACGCGAGCAGCGCGGCGTGGGACCGGTCCGGGCACGTGGCGGAGGTCGCCGGGGGCGCCGGGGCCCTGGACACGGCGATAGAGCCAGACCTGGAGCGGCTGGGCCTGGACCAGCTGCGGATCCTGCGCCGGGAGACCCTGGAGCAGGAGGCCGACCTCTCCTACCTGCGGCGGCTGCTGCACGGGCGGATGGACATCCTGCGCGCCGAACTCGACCGCCGGCCCGGCGGCCCGGTCCGGGCTGCCGGGCCGCCCGGGGCGGACGGCGCCGACGGGCCCCCCGGCGACCTGCTGGACCGCCTGCCGGCCATCCTGACCGACGCGCCCTCCACCGTGCGGCGCTCGGCCCGGCACGTCACGCTCGGGCCGCCGCGCGGCCACGAGTCCCAGCTGGAGGCGGCCGAGCTGATGGGGGACGTCCAGCTCGCCGACCTGGCCGCGCACCCGGCGGAGGAGCTGCTGGCCGCGCTGGAGCGGCTGCGCGCGCACGAGCGCGAGGTGTCCGGGCGGCGGCAGCTGCTGCTGCGGACGGCCGACGGTTGCAGCGCGGAGATCACCCGCAGGTACCGTGATGGGGAAGCACGGGTCGAGGACCTGCTCGCAGGGGGGCCGCTCTGACCGGGTGAGGTACCACGGGCGGGCGGGGCCCGGTCCACCCTCACCCCCGGAAGGCTCCCGCCATGTCCCAGTCCGCCACCCCGCCCGTCGTCCTCGCCGAGGTCATACGCTCGGGCTTCACCGAGGGCCGCCACCACGGCTCCCTGGTGCTGCTCGCCGCCGACGGCTCGGTGGAGTTCGCGCTCGGCGACCCCGACGCGCCGGTCTTCCCCCGGTCGACCGCCAAGCCGTTCCAGGCGGTGGCCACGCTGCGGGCCGGGCTGGCGATCGAGGGCGAGCTGCTGGCGCTGGCCGCCTCCAGCCACTCCGCAGAATCGTTTCACCTTGACGGTGTCCGGACCATCCTGAGCTCCGCCGGGCTCGACGAGTCCGCCCTGCGCACCCCGGCCGACCTCCCGCTCGACGAGACCGAGGCGGAACTGCTGCTCGGCTCCGGCGGCCGCCGCGCCCCCGTCCTGATGGACTGCTCCGGCAAGCACGCCGGCTGGCTGGCCGCCTGCGTCGCCAACGGCTGGGACACCGCGAGCTACCTCGACCCCGGGCACCCGATCCAGCGGCTGGCCCGCGAGGCGCTGGAGGAGGGCACCGGCGAGACCGCCACGCACGCCGGGGTGGACGGCTGCGGCGCGCCGCTGCTGGCCGTCACGCTGACCGGCCTGGCCCGCGGCTACCGCGGCCTGGTGCTCGCCGCCGAGGGCACGGCGCCCCGCCGGGTGGCCGACGCGATGCGCGCCCACCCCGAGTACGTGGCCGGCACCCGCCGGGCCGACACCTGGCTGATGCGGGCCGTCCCCGGCGCGCTGTCCAAGATGGGCGCCGAGGCCGTCCAGGTGGTGGCGCTGCCGGACGGGCGGGCGCTCGCCTTCAAGATCGACGACGGCGGCGAGCGGGCCCGCGGCCCGGTGCTGGCGGCCGCGCTGCGCCGGCTCGGGGTGACCGGTGCGGACGAGACCGTCGAGCGGATCGGGGCGGCCCCGCTGCTGGGCGGCGGCGCCCCGGTCGGGCAGGTGCGGGCGGCCTTCTAGCGGCCTCCGCGGGCTCCCACGGTCGTCCCGGGGTGTGCCGGCGGCCTCCCCGGGGCGTCCCGGAGGCCTGACAGCGGCCTTCCAGGGGATGCGGGGCGGCCGGAGGCGGCCGTCGGCGTGCGGGCGGAGCGGCGGCGGTGCACGGTGGACCGGGGGCCGTCGCACAGCTGAGGGAGTCCGCCATGACTGACCACGTGTACCGGGTGACCGAGATCGTCGGATCCTCGACCGAGAGCGTCGACGCCGCGATCCGCAACGGGGTGGAGCGGGCCTCCCGGACGCTGCGCAACCTCGACTGGTTCGAGGTGACGCAGGTCCGGGGCCACCTGGAGGACGGCGGGGTGAAGCACTACCAGGTCGGACTGAAGCTCGGCTTCCGGCTGGAGGACTGAGCCCGCTCCCACGGCCCGCCCCGGTCCGCCCGCCCCGGCCCGCTCGCCCAGGCCCGCCCGCAGCCCTGCCGCCGCCGGCCCCGCGCCCGGTCAGCGTTCGGGCAGCACCAATGGCACCCCGGTGCGCGGGTGCGCCAGCACCTCGACCGGGTGGCCGTACACCTCGCTGAGCAGCGGGGCGCGCAGCACCTCGGCGACCGGCCCGTCCGCGACCGTCGCCCCGGCGTTCAGCAGCACCACCCGGTCCGCGTAGGCCGCCGCCAGGGACAGGTCGTGCAGCACCACGACCACGCCGTCCCCGGCGGCGGCGCGCTCCCGGGCGACCCGCAGCACCAGCTCCTGGTGGCGCAGGTCGAGGGCGGCGGTCGGCTCGTCCAGGAGCAGCAGCGACGCGCGCTGGGCCAGCACCCGGGCCAGCGCCACCCGGGCCCGCTCGCCGCCGGACAGCGCGGTGAACGGGCGCCCGGCGAAGGCGGCGGACTCGGTGGCGGCCATCGCCTCGGCGACCACGGCCTCGTCCTCGGCGGCGGCCGCCGTGCCGGTCCAGGGGGCGCGGCCCATCCGGACCACCTCGTCGGCGGGGAACGGGAAGGACAGCGCGGCGGACTGCGGCAGCAGCGCGCGGTGCAGGGCGAGCTCGGCGGCGCCGTAGCCGGCCAGCGGGCGGCCGCGCAGCCGGACCTCGCCGCCGTCCGGCCGGACGTCGCCGGCCAGGACGGACAGCAGGGTGGACTTGCCGGCGCCGTTCGGCCCGAGCAGCGCGACCACCTCTCCGGCGGCGACCCGCACCGACGCGCCGTCCAGCAGGGCGCGCCCGCCGATGGTCAGCCGGACGGTCTCGGCGGTCAGCAACTCGGTTCCGGGCACGGGCCGTTCGGGCACCTCCCGGAGGGTTCGCAATCTCATGCCCAGCCTCCCTGCCTGGTCCTGGTCCGGCGCAGCAGCCAGAAGAAGAACGGACTGCCGATCAGTGCGGTGAGCACCCCGAGCGGCAGTTCGGCCGGCTCGGCGACGGTGCGGGCGGCGAGGTCGGCGGCCACCAGGACCAGCGCGCCGCCGAGCGCCGAGGCGGGCAGCAGGAAGCGGTGGCCGGGCCCGGCCAGCATCCGCAGCAGGTGCGGGACGACCAGTCCGACGAAGCCGATGATGCCGCTGACCGCGACGGCCGCGGCGGTGAGCAGCGCGACGACGGTGATCAGCACCAGCCGCATCCGCTCGACGTCCACCCCGAGGTGGCGGGCCGGGCGTTCGCCGAGGGCCAGCAGGTCCAGCTTGCGGGCGTACAGCGGGGCGACGGCCAGGCCGACGGCGGCGAACGGCAGGACGGCGAGCACCTTGCCCCAGGTGGCCTGGGAGAGCGAGCCGAGCTGCCAGAAGGTGACCTGGCTGATCGCGGCGGAGTCGGCGGTGAACAGGAAGATCCCGATCAGCGCACCGCAGAAGGCGTTCACGGCGACCCCGGTGAGGATCAGCGTGACCACCTCGGTGCGGCCGCCGGAGCGGGCCATCAGGTACACCGCGAAGACGGTCAGCAGGCCGGTGGCGAAGGCGAAGGCGGTGATCGTCCAGCTGCCGAGGGCGTCCAGGCCGAGCACGATGCAGGCCACCGCGCCGACCGCGCCGCCCGAGGAGACGCCGATCACGGCGGGCTCGGCCAGCGGGTTGCCGAACACGCCCTGCATCAGCGCCCCGGCGCAGCCGAGCGAGCCGCCGACCAGCAGGGCGAGCACCACCCGGGGGAGCCGGACGTTCCACAGCACCGACTCGGGCACCCGGTCCAGGGCGTGCCCGCCGAGGCCGAGCCGGTGGGCGGCGGAGGCCAGGATGTCGCCGAGCGGGATGCGGTAGGCGCCGATGCCGGCGGCGAGCAGGGCGCAGAGCACCAGGGCGGCGGCGAGCCCGGCGGTGATCAGGGTGGTCCTGCTGACGGCGGGCGCGCTCTTCGCCCGTACGGCGGTGGTCACTTGGCGTCCGCCGGGTAGAGCTGGGCGGCGATCTCGCGGAGCACCTGGGGGGTGCGCGGGCCGTAGCTGAGCAGTTGGCCGTCCTCGATCGAGACGATCCGGCGGTCGAGGCCGGCCGGGGTCTGGGCGACGCCGGGCAGCTTGAGCAGGCCGTCGACGCCGCCGACCGAGTCCAGGCCCTTGCTCATCACCAGGATGGCGTCGGGCGCGGCCTTGACCAGGGCCTCGCTGGTGAGCGGGGTGAAGTCGCCGGTGAGGCCGGCGGCGGTGCCGGCGTCCTGGCCGCCGACCGCCTCGATCAGCGAGCCGGCGCCGGAGGCGGGCCCGCCGAGCAGGTAGACGGAGGCGCTGCCGCGCAGGTAGAGGAAGGCGACCTTGGGGTGGCGGGCGGCGGCCGGGGCGGCGGCCTTGGCCTCGTCGATCCGCTGGTCGGTGCGTTCCTTCAACTGCCGTCCGGCGTCCGGGACTCCGAGGGCGGCGGCGACGGTGTCGATGCGCGGGCCGACGTCGGCGAGCCGCTTGGCGTCGTCCAGGACGAGCAGCGGGACGCCGGCCGCGCGGATCTGCGCGATGGCCTCGGCCGGGCCGGTGGAGCGGTCGGCGAGGACGACGGTGGGGTGCAGCGACAGCACGCCCTCGGCGGACACGTCGTGGGCCTGGGTGATCACCGGCAGGGCGGCGGCCTGCTGGAAGGTGGTGGAGACGTCCCGGGCGACGACCTTGGGGCCGAGGCCGAGGCTGAACACCAGCTCGGAGAGGCTGCCGTTGAGCGGGATGATCCGCTCGGCGCTGGTGACGGTGACCTGGCGGCCGTCGACGGAGGCGGTGGTGGCCGGGAGCTGCGGGACGGGTTCGACGGGCAGCGGTTCGACCGCGTCGGGGGCCCGGGATGAGCTCGCCGCGGCCGCTCCGCCGGTGGTGCCGGACGGGCCGCAGGCGGTGAGGGCGAGCAGCAGGCCGAGGGCGAGCAGCAGGAGGGCGGGCCCGCGGGCCGCCCCGGTTCGGATCGTACTGCTGCTCAACGCTCTTCCCTTCAGTGGGAGTTGTCGCCGCTCCGGTCCTGGTGGAGGGGTTGCGGCGGGACTCTTGACTCATATATTAGGTTAGCCTTACCTGAGTTCCGCAAGGGGGGTCGGCGCCACGCCCGACCCCTCCCTTGCCGCGTCCTCCACCGCCACTGACCGCACCCCGCCGAGGAGTGATCCGCCGTGCCCCTGTCCAGCCGGCTCCGCCGTCTGGCCGCCACCCTGGTGGCCGCCCTCGCCGCCCTGCTGGCGGTGGGCCTGTCACCCGGCCCGGCGCACGCGGCGGAGGGCAAGGTCGCCGGCGGACGGCTGGACTGGGGCATCAAGCAGTCCTTCCTGACGTACGTCACCGGGCCCATCGCCAAGGGGAGTTGGACGCTCAACGGCGGCGCGGCCACGGTCGGCGGCAGCACCTTCCGGTTCCACTCCGCGACCGGCGGCTACGACCCGGCGACCGGTGCGCTGACCGCCGCCTTCTCCGGCGGGGTCCGGTTCACCGGGCACCAGGAGAACGGCGCCAACGCGCTCGACCTGAGCCTCAACCGGCTCACCGTCCGGGCCGTCCAGGGCGGCGCGGCCGGGCTGTACGCCGACGTCAGCAGCAAGTCCAAGGACACCGGGCAGGTCAGCAGCGCGAGCCAGGCCAAACTGGCCGAGCTCTCACTGGGCGGCGTCGACCTGCGCGGCGCGGCCGGCACCCTGACGCTCAGCAACGTGCCGGGCACCCTCACCGACGCCGGGGCCAAGGCCTTCGGCAACTTCTACCCCGCCGGGACGGCCCTGGACCCGCTCACC
This sequence comes from Kitasatospora sp. NPDC057940, assembly GCF_042887425.1. Classification (NCBI taxonomy): domain Bacteria; kingdom Bacillati; phylum Actinomycetota; class Actinomycetes; order Kitasatosporales; family Streptomycetaceae; genus Kitasatospora; species Kitasatospora sp. NPDC057940. The sequence goes on along the minus strand of NZ_JBHVPH010000044.1, from coordinate 972 downwards.
CTCTCGGTCAACCTGCCCGCCGCGCAGCCGACTTCACAGGCCCCGTCGCCGACCGCCGCGGCCACCCCCTCGGCGGCCGCCGTGCCGACGCCGTCGGCGACCGCCGAGGCCCCGAGCGCGGAGACCCCGACCGCCCCGCCCGTCGCCCAGGCCCCCGCCAGGACCGAGTTCGCGAACGGCGCCCTCGACTGGGGCGTGCGCCGCACCTTCCGCGACTACGTCACCGGCTCGATCGCCCAGGGCCGCTGGGAACTCGGCGCCGGCGCGGCGGACGGCGGCGCCTACTTCCGCTGGACCCCGGCCAAGGGCAGCTACGACCCCGCCGACGGCGGTCTCACCGCCGCCTTCGCCGGCACCGTGCGCTTCACCGGCCTGCGCAGCGGCGACACCTACGGCCTGGACCTCACCCTCGCCAACCCGGGCGTCACCGTGGCCGGCGGCCAGGGCCGCCTGGTCGCGGACGTCTCCGGCCGGACCCCGGACGGCGCCACCCAGCAGCTCGCCGGCGTCGAGCTGGCCGCCTTCGACCCGGCCGGCCTCAAGCCCGAGGGCGGCCTGCTGAAGGCCGTCGAGGTGCCGCTGAAGCTCACCGAGGGCGGCGCCAAGGCCTTCGGCGGCCTCTACCCGGCCGGCACCGAGATGGACCCGCTGAGCTTCGCCGTCGCGCTCGACCCGGCCGCCGCGCTGCCCCCGCTGCCCGACCTCGGCAGCGCCCCGGCCACCGCGCCGAGCGCCACCGCGACCCCCGCCACCAGCCCCTCCGCCGCACCCGTCGCCGCCTCCTCCCAGGGCGGCTTCCCGGTGGCGGCCGTGGCCGGCGGCGCCGTGCTGGTGGCCGCGCTCGCCGTGACCGGCGGCCTGCTCGTCCGGCGGCGGCGCGCGGCCGCCGCGTCGGGCGCGGCCGACGGCCCCGGCGACGGCCCCGGCGACGGCCCCGGCGCCGCGTCGGGCCCCGGCGACGCGGCCTGACAC
>NZ_JBHVPH010000043.1:0-45743 GCF_042887425.1 Kitasatospora sp. NPDC057940 | reverse complement strand
CCCGGAGACACTCTCCGGGTGGGCCGCCGCCGTTCGTTCCGGACGGGGTGGAGCCGCGGAACCGGGCCGGACGGGGGTTTGGCCGCCCCGGCCCCGCGTCCGGCGTCAGGAGTCGCGTCGAACAGCCTCGACGCGACGGCGCCGGAGCACCATGCCGGCCCAGCCGACGCTGATCGCGGCGGCGCCGGCCAGCAGCAGCGGGCCGGTGGCCGACGTGCCGACGGCCGCGGCGGCGGTCGGGATCACGGCGCCGGCCGGGGAGTTGGGGTCGCCGCCGTGGCCGTGGTGGGCGACCGTGGACTTGGGCGCGCCGGCCGCGATCTGTGCGTCGCTGGGCGCGGCCGGGGCCTGCGCGGAGAGCGCCGAGACCGCCGGGGCGCCGGCCACGGTGGCCGCGCCGAAGTCGACGTCGGAGCAGCTGTAGAACGCCTCCGGGCTGTCGCTGCGCTGCCAGACCGTGTACAGCACCTGGCGGCCGGTGCGCTGCGGCAGGGTGCCGGCGTAGGTGTAGAAGCCGTTGGTGGCGGTGCGGTCGACCTGCACCTGGGCGACCGGCGTCGGGTCGAGGTCCGACCACTTCAGCGGCTTGGTGGGGTCGTAGCCCGGCTTGGTGATGTAGACGGTCTGGGTGCCCACGTGCGGCGCGGTGGTGCGGAACTGGAAGGTGAAGGCGCCAGCCTTGACCGCGGTGGCCGGCCAGTCGGTGCGCGGCCAGTCCAGGGCCTGGTACTTGTCGCGGTTGGCCGAGCAGAGCTTGCCGTCCGGGATCAGCGCCTTGTGGTTGCCGGCCGCGTTGGCGATGTTGACCTCGTTCCAGTCGTACAGCGGCTGGGTGCCGCTCGCGGCGACGAGGTCCTTGCAGATCTGGGACACCGGGTGCTCGGGGCCCTCGGCGTAGCAGGCGGCGACCCGGCTGACCGGGTTGGTCATGGTGCCGTGGGCGCTGGCGGTGCCTGCGGTGGAAACGGCCACCGCGAGGGCCGCGGCGCCGACCGCGCCGACGGACAGGGCACTTCGCTTGATGGACATGGGGTGGGGACTCCTTGACCGTCGTTCCGGGCGAGTGTGGGGGGAGCGGACACGCCTGCCCGTTCGGGGGCCGCCGGCCCGGACCGCGGACCCCTGGCCAGAGCGTATGATTGGTCTGGACCAGCTGGCAATAGTCGCGCGTGCCACGCTTTCTGACGGACTGTAGGCGCCCGAACAGGGCAAAGGCCCGACGGAACGGCCGGGTTAGGCGTTCCATCGGGCCCGCTTAAGGCTCCGGAAAGGTCGTCGGACGGCCGTTCGGACGGTCAGGCCGCCGCCGGCCGCCGACCGCTCACAGGAACGCCTTCCCCTCGCCCCGGTACGTCGGGACGGTCCGGACGATCCGGTCGCCCTCGATCAGGTGCAGTTCGGCGAAGCGCTCGCACAGTTCGCCCGCCTTGGCGTGCCGGAACCAGACCCGGTCGCCGATCAGCAGGTCGTCCGCGGCCGCGCCGAGCAGCGGGGTCTGCACCTCCCCGGCGCCCTCCATCGGGTCGTAGCGCAGCCCCTGCGGCAGGTACGGCACCGGCGAGCGGTCCGGGCCGGCCGGCCCGGAGGCGGGATAGCCGCCGCCGAGCACCGTCACCACGCCGACGCCGGGGCGGCGCACCACCGGCTGGCCGAACAGTGCGGCCGGACGGCCCTGGAACGAGCGGTAGTTGTCGAACAGCCGGGGCAGGTAGAGCCCGGAGCCGGCCGCGACCTCGGTGACCGCGCGCTCGGCCACGGTGGACTCCACGCTGCCGGTGCCGCCGCCGTTGACGAACTCCAGCTCGGCCACCCGCCGCAGCCGCCGGACCACGGCCGCCCGCCGCTCGGCCAGTTCGGTCCTGGCCCTGGCCTGCATCAGCCGGATCAGCTGCGAGCGCAGCGGCCGACCGGGCACCCGGTCGCCCACCCCGGCGACGTGCCCCTCGTAGGCCATCAGGCCGACCACCCGGAAACCCCGGCGGTGCTGGACGAGTTCGGCGAAGGCGCCGAGGTCCTCGGGGGTGCGCAGCGGGGAGCGCCGGGCGCCCACCCGGACCCGCCCGCCGAGCAGGTGCAGCGCGGTGTCCAGCTCCAGGCAGACCCGCACCTCGGCGTCGCCGCCGCGGGCCTTGTCGATCAGGTCCAGCTGGGCGGGGTCGTCGAGGACGACGGTGACCTCGCGGGCGAGCGCCGGATCGGCGGTCAGTTCGGTGTACCCGGCCCGGTCGGCGGAGGGGTAGGCGAGCAGGACGTCGCGCACGCCGGTGCGGGCCAGCCAGAGCGACTCGTCGAGGGTGTAGCTCATCACCCCGGCGAAGCCGTCCACGGCCAGCGCGCGGTCCAGCAGTGCCCGGCAGCGCACCGACTTGCTGGCCACCCGGATCGGCTTGCCGGCGGCCCGGCGCACCAGGTCGGCGGCGTTGGCGTCGAAGGCGGCGAGGTCGACGACGGCCACCGGACCGTCCAGGTGCGCGGTGGCCCGGTCGTACCGGAGGCGGTCGGAGACCGGAGCGGGAGCGGTCGCGGGTGCGTCGAGGATCACCATGGGCGCAGGGTGCCACACCGCACTACCGGTGGGTAGGCCCCGCGTGCAGGGAAATGGGGCGGCTCGCGCGCGGTGGCATAGGGTCGGGCGGGTGGACCGCAAAGACTTCTCCAACCCGGCGTTCGTCGGCAAGGGCATCCCGAACCCCGGCTTCTCCGACGACGACGGCACCGCCGACCCGGCGCTCGCCGAGGCCCTCGCCCGCTGGTCGCAGGACCGCGCGGCCGAGCCGGAGGTGCTGGCGGCACTGACCCCCACCCGGCTGATGGTCCCGATCGTCGCGATCCTCGGCGAGGTCGAGGTGGACGAGCACGGGCACAAGCACGAGAAGACCAGTGACATGGCCGTCCCGGTGCTGGAGGCCCCGGACGGGCGCCGCGCGCTGCCGGCCTTCACCTCGCTCGACTCGCTCGCCCGCTGGCGTGCCGACGCCCGCCCGGCGCCGACGGCGGCCCCGCAGGCCGCGATGGTGGCCTTCTCCGAGCGTGCCGACACCCTGCTGGTCGACCCGGCCGGGCCGGTGCCGTTCCAGCTGAGCGGCGCCCGGCTGCGGGCGCTCGCGGAGAACCGCCCGTTCCTGCCGCCGGTCCGGGACCCGGAGGTGCGTGAGGCGGTCCGCGGGCTGCTGGCGGCCGAGCCGCAGGTGCTCACCGGGCTGCTGGCGGCCTCGGAGGGCTCGGACGGGGTGCTCGCGGTGGTGTTCGACCCGGCGCTGGACCAGGACGGGCTGCAGGCGGCCGTGCAGCGGGTCGGGCGGGCGGTGGCCGCCGACCCGGTGCTGCGGGTGCGGCTGGACCGGGGGCTGGACCTCGCGGTGCTGCCGGCGAGCGCGGAGCTGCCGGGGGAGCCGCTCTACCGGCGCTAGGAACCCCGTCTACCGGCGCCAGGAAACGCGCCGGGGGCGGTGCGTCGTGTGACGCACCGCCCCCGCGTCGCGTCCGGGTCAGGAGTAGACCGGCCCGGTGAACTTCTCGCCCGGGCCCGTGCCCGGCGCGTCCGGGACGATGGAGGCCTCGCGGAAGGCCAGCTGCAGCGAGCGCAGGCCGTCCCGCAGGGGCGCCGCGTGGAAGTTGCTGATCTCGGGGGCGCCGGCGGTGACCAGTCCGGCCAGCGCGGTGATCAGCTTGCGGGCCTCGTCGAGGTCCTTGTCCTTGTCCCCGCCCTCGGCCAGGCCGCACTTGACCGCGGCGGCGCTCATCAGGTGCACCGCGACGGTGGTGATCACCTCGACGGCCGGGACCTCGGCGATGTCCCGGGTGAGGTCGTCGAAGCCGATCGCGTCGTCGTCCGCGCCGGGGGTCTTGGTGGGCTCGCTGCTCAAGGGGGGCTCGTTCCGTCGTGCCGGTGTCCGTACCCCTGGAGCGTACAAGGGCCCTTCCGGAGGCGGACAAAGGTGGTGAGGTGGGGCGGAATAGCGTTCGACTCCGCGGCGCTGTATGCTTCGAGACTGACCGGCCGGGATCCCGTATGGGCACCTGGCCAGCAAGAGGAGGCTCCACCCAGGAGGCCCGAGAGGGCAACCGCGAAAGTCTCCCACCTGGTCGACCTCAGGGTCGACGGGTCCCGGTCCGCGACGGGCGCCACGGCGCCGGGTCGCAGCAGCGCTCCTCACCAGGGTGTTGCCCCCGGATTGTGTGGAGCCCCGCTTGTACCGAGCGGGGCTTTTTTCGTGTCGCGGTGCACACGGTGCCGAACAGGTGCCGGGCAGCGCAGCACGAATGAAGCCCCGCCCAGTGGTCGAGTCCACTACGTGCGTCCGCCGTCCGACGGCCGCATCGCAGAAGGTGCAACCGAGGAGGCCCCATCAGCACCGAGCCCCGCATCAACGACCGGATTCGCGTCCCGGAGGTGCGACTCGTCGGTCCCAGCGGCGAGCAGGTCGGCATCGTGCCGCTTGCCAAGGCGCTGGAGCTCGCGCAGGAGTACGACCTCGACCTGGTCGAGGTCGCGGCGACCGCCCGGCCGCCGGTGTGCAAGCTCATGGACTACGGCAAGTTCAAGTACGAGTCGGCCATGAAGGCCCGTGAGGCGCGCAAGAACCAGGCGCACACGGTCATCAAGGAGATGAAGCTCCGGCCGAAGATCGACCCGCACGACTATGACACCAAGAAGGGTCACGTCGTCCGGTTCCTCAAGCAGGGCGACAAGGTCAAGATCACGATCATGTTCCGTGGTCGTGAGCAGTCCCGCCCCGAGCTGGGCTTCCGCCTGCTGCAGCGGCTCGCCGACGACGTCCAGGACCTGGGCTTCATCGAGTCGTCGCCGAAGCAGGACGGCCGAAACATGATCATGGTTCTTGGCCCGCACAAGAAGAAGACCGAGGCGATGGCCGAGGCCCGCGCCCTCGCCGACGCCCGCAAGGCCGAGCGTCAGGGCCGTACCCCCGGCTCCGACGCCGCCGCGGACGACGACCTGGCGGACGACGACCTGCTGGTCGACGACGAGGTCGCCGAGGACGAGGTCGCCGACGACGAGGCGACCGAGGCACAGGACGCCCCGGCCGAGGCGCCGGCCGTCGAGGCCGACGCTCCGGTCGAGCAGCCGGCCGCCTCCCAGGGCGCCTGAGCCTTCACCGGCCAGGGCGGCCCGGGAGACCGGCCCCAAGGTGACGGGGCGCCCCGCCCGGTCACACAGATCCATCCAGTTCACGCCCGCGTGGCGCAGGCCGCGCGGGCGCGGACGGGACCGACGAGGAGATACGGCGAAATGCCGAAGCAGAAGACGCACAGTGGCGCCAGCAAGCGCTTCAAGATCAGTGGCTCCGGCAAGGTGCTCCGCGAGCGCGCCGGCCGCCGCCACCTCCTGGAGCACAAGCCCTCGACGCTGACCCGCAAGCTGGCCGGGACCGTCGAGCTGGCCCCCGCTGACGCCAAGAAGATCAAGAAGCTTCTCGGCAAGTGATCGCCCTCCCGCCCGGCGCGAGCCGTGAGCGGGGCAGCTGATCCTTCCCGACCCATTCGAATGACGGACCACGTGAAGTAGTCCGTGGTCCAACCCAAGGAGTAATCAAGTGGCACGCGTCAAGCGGGCAGTCAACGCCCACAAGAAGCGCCGGGTCATCCTGGAGCGCGCCAGCGGCTACCGTGGCCAGCGCTCGCGCCTGTACCGCAAGGCCAAGGAGCAGGTCACCCACTCGCTGGTCTACAACTTCAACGACCGCAAGAAGCGCAAGGGCGACTTCCGTCAGCTGTGGATCCAGCGCATCAACGCTGCGGCCCGTGCCAACGGCATCACCTACAACCGCTTCGTGCAGGGCCTGAAGGCCGCCAGCGTCGAGATCGACCGCAAGATGCTGGCCGACCTGGCCGTCAACGACCCGGGCGCGTTCGCGTCGCTGGTCGAGGTCGCCCAGAAGGCGCTGCCGGCCGACGTGAACGCCCCCAAGGCTGCCGCCGACGCCGCCTGATCTTCCGAGATCAGTTGAGCTCTGACCGGACCCGCAGGCTCCCTGCGGGTCCGGTTCTGCGTTTCCCCGGATCTTCAGCGCCGCCCGCGATCCTCGGCGCCGCCCGCCACAGAGAACGAGACCATGCCGAGCACCGACACCCCCCTGCTCACCTCCCTGCGCTCGCCGCGCGTCGTCGCCGCCCGCCGGCTCGCCAAGCGGAACCAGCGCACCAAGGAACGCCGCTTCCTGGTCGAGGGCCCGCAGGCCGTCCGGGAGGCCGTCGCCTTCGGCCAGCTGCCGGGCTCGGCCGAGCACGCCGTGGTCGAGGTGTACGTGACCCCGGAGGCCGCCGAGCGGCACGCCGCCATCGTCGAGGCGACGCTGGCCGAGGGGCTGCCGGTGCTGACCGCCACCGACGAGGTGATCGCCGACATCTGCGACACGGTGACCCCGCAGGGCATCGTGGCGCTCTGCCGCTTCATCGACACCCCGTTCGCCGAGGTGCTCAAGGCCCGCCCCAAGCTCGTCGCGGTGCTCGCGCACGTCCGCGACCCCGGCAACGCCGGCACCGTGCTGCGCACCGCCGACGCGGCCGGCGCGGACGCCGTGGTGCTCACCGACGCCTCGGTGGACCTGTACAACCCGAAGGCCGTCCGGGCCTCCGTCGGCAGCCTGTTCCACCTGCCGGTGGCGGTCGGCGTGCCGGTCGAGGAGGCCGTCGCGCAGCTGCGCGCGGCCGGGGTCCGGGTGCTCGCCGCGGACGGCGCGGGGGAGCGCGACCTGGACCAGGAGCTCGACGAGGGCACCCTGGGCGCGCCCGGCGCGTGGGTGTTCGGCAACGAGGCCTGGGGGCTTCCGGAGGAGACCCGCGCGCTGGCCGACGAGGTCGTGCGCGTCCCGATCCACGGGCACGCCGAGAGCCTCAACCTGGCCACCGCCGCGGCCGTCTGCCTGTACGCCTCGGCCCGGGCGCAGCGCTCGCCCGGCGGCTGCCGCTCGAACGCCTGACCCGCACGCTCCCGGCGCCACCGGCCGAGGGCCTACTACAGGGGGCTGCGAGGCGCTAGGGTCTGCCTCTGTGGGGGGAACGGCACGGTGGGTAATCGGGGAGGACACCCATGGTCGGCAGCGGGCCAGAGCTCGACCCGGACGACCTACCGGACGGCCTGGTGGTCGCGGATGCGCTGGGCCGGGTGGTCTGCTTCAACCGGGCCGCGGCCCGGCTCACCGGCCTGCCCCCGGAGGCCGCGCTCGGTAGCGGGCTGGAGGACGTCCTCCCGCTGGAGGACCTGGACGGCCGCCGCTGGTGGCAGCTGACCGACCCGTACGGCGGCCTGGCCACCCGCACCGGCCAGCCGGAGCGCAACCTGCTGCTGCCCGGCGGCCGCGAGGTGCTGGTCTCCGCCCGGTACGTCCGGGACGTGCCGCTGGGGCCGCCGCAGCGGGTCGTGGTCGCGCTGCGCGGCACCGAGGCCCGGCGCCGCACCGAGCGCAGCCACGCCGAGCTGATCGCCACCGTCGCCCACGAGCTGCGCTCGCCGCTCACCAGCGTCAAGGGCTTCACGGCGACGCTGCTGGCCAAGTGGGAGCGGTTCACCGACGGGCAGAAGCGGCTGATGCTGGAGACGGTGGACGCCGACGCCGACCGGGTCACCCGGCTGATCGCCGAGCTGCTGGACATCTCCCGGATCGACGCCGGGCGGCTGGAACTGCGCAAGCAGGTCGTCGACCTGGCCGCCGCGGTGCGCCGGCACGTCGAGCGCAAGGTCGCCACCGGCATCCCCGAGGAGCGCTTCGACGTCCGGATCAGCGAGTCGCTGACCGTCCTGTGGGCCGACCCGGACAAGGTCGACCAGGTGCTGGCCAACCTGCTGGAAAACGCGGTGCGCCACGGCGAGGGAACTGTCACGATCGAGGTGGCACCGGCCAAGGAGGTCGTCGAGGCGCCCCTCTGGGAGCGCTCGGGCACCCCTCCCCGCATCGTGGAAGGAACCGCGGTCACCGTGAGCGACGAAGGAAGCGGCATCCCCGAGGAGTCGATGCCGCGCGTCTTCACCCGCTTCTGGCGCGGCTCCAAGCGCGGCGGCACCGGCCTGGGCCTGTACATCGTCAAGGGCATCGTGGAGGCCCACGGCGGCTCGATCCGGGTCGACCGGGCCCCCTGCGGCGGCGCCCGGTTCCGATTCATCCTGCCCGCCAGCGTTCCGGACTTCATGCTCTGAGAGAGCTCCGGGGTTCCGCTGGACGGGCTTCCAGACAGCCGCGCTACGCGCTGCGACTACACTCGACCTTTGGCGTCGTGGGACGCCCTGTGCGGCTGAGCCGCGGACACCCCTCCTCCCCGTCGTGCGGAGAACGGCTGCCCGTGCCCCGGCCACACCGGGCGTACCGCAGTGGAGAGCCACCCTTACCTGAGCACGGACGAGCAGGAGCACGGGAAGATAGAGATGTCGGCACCCAACAAGTCGTACGACCCGGTCGAGGTCGAGGCCCTCAAGCCCGAGGTGGTGGAGCAGGCGCGGGACGAGGCCGTCGCCGCCTTCGCCGCCGCCAGCACGCTCGACGAGCTGAAGGAGGCCAAGGTCGCCCACACCGGCGACCGTTCCGCGCTCTCCCTCGCCAACCGCGAGATCGGCGCCCTGCCCCCGCACGCCAAGGCCGCCGCCGGCAAGCTGATCGGCCAGGCCCGCGGCGCCGTCAACAAGGCCCTCGCCAAGCGGCAGGCCGAGCTGGAGGCGGAGCGCGACGCCCGCGTGCTGGTCGAGGAGGCGGTGGACGTCACGCTGCCGTACGACCGCGCCCCGCGCGGCGCCCGGCACCCGCTGACCACCCTGGCCGAGCGCATCGAGGACACCTTCGTCGCGATGGGCTACCAGGTCGCCGAGGGCCCCGAGGCCGAGGCCGAGTGGCTGAACTTCGACGCCCTCAACCTGGGCCCGGACCACCCGGCCCGCTCGATGCAGGACACCTTCTTCGTGCAGGCCCCGGACGGCTCCGCCGACTCCGGCGTGGTGATGCGCACCCAGACCTCCCCGGTCCAGGCCCGCACCCTGCTCGACCGCGAGCCCCCGGTCTACGTGGTCTGCCCCGGCCGCGTCTACCGCACCGACGAGCTGGACGCCACGCACACCCCGGTGTTCCGCCAGGTCGAGGGCCTCGCGGTGGACGAGGGCATCACCTTCGCCGACCTCAAGGGCACCATCGAGGTGCTGGTCGAGAAGCTGATCGGCGGCGGCCTGGAGCTGCGCTGGCGCCCCTCGTACTTCCCGTTCACCGAGCCGAGCGCCGAGATCGACCTGCAGTGCTTCGTGTGCCGCGGCGAGAGCGTCGGCAACCCGGACCGCCCCTGCCGGACCTGCTCCTCCGAGGGCTGGATCGAGCTCGGCGGCTGCGGCGTGGTCAACCCGCGCGTGCTGGTCGCCTGCGGCGTCGACCCCAACCGCTACAGCGGGTTCGCCTTCGGCCTGGGCCTGGAGCGGATCCTGATGAATCGTCACAACGTCGCCGACATGCGCGACATGGTCGAGGGTGACGTGCGCTTCACCCTCCCGTTCGGGATGGAGATCTGATGCGCGTCCCGCTTTCCTGGCTGCGTGAGTACGTCGACCTGCCGGCCGGCGAGACCGGCCGTGACGTGGCGGAGCGCCTGGTCCGGGCCGGCCTGGAGGTCGAGACCGTCGAGCAGCTCGGCGGCGACCTCAAGGGCCCGCTGGTGGTCGGCGAGGTGCTCTCCATCGAGCAGCTGACCGGCTTCAAGAAGCCGATCCGGCACTGCCTCGTCAACGTCGGCGACGCCAACGGCACCGGCGAGCCGCAGGAGATCGTCTGCGGCGCCAGCAACTTCGCCGTCGGCGACAAGGTCGTCGTGGTGCTCCCGGGCGCCGTGCTGCCCGGCCCCTTCCCGATCGCGGCCCGCCAGACCTACGGCCGGACCTCGGCCGGCATGATCTGCTCGGCCCGCGAGCTCGGCATGGGCGACGACCACGACGGCATCATCGTGCTCCCGCCGGAGTTCGAGCCCGGCACCGACGCGATCGAGCTGCTCCAGCTGGTCGACGAGGTGCTGGACATCGCCGTCACCCCGGACCGCGGCTACTGCCTGTCGCTGCGCGGCGTCGCCCGCGAGGCCGCCGCCGCGTACGGGCTGCCGCTGGCCGACCCGGCGCTGCTCGACGTGCCGCCGGCCAACTCCTTCGGCTACCTGGTCAAGGTCAACGACCCGGCCGGCTGCGACCGCTTCGTGGCCCGCACGGTCGTCGGCATCGACCCGACCGCCAAGTCCCCGATCTGGCTGCAGCGCCGCCTCCAGAAGGCCGGCATCCGCCCGATCTCGCTGACCGTCGACATCACCAACTACGTGATGCTGGAGGTCGGCCAGCCGCTGCACGCCTACGACAAGCAGCGCGTGAGCGGCCCGATCACGGTCCGCCGGGCGGAGCAGGGCGAGAGCCTCACCACCCTCGACGGCGTGCAGCGCAAGCTCTCCGCCGAGGACCTGCTGATCTGCGACAACAGCGGCCCGATCGGCCTGGCCGGCGTCATGGGCGGTGCCTCCACCGAGATCCTCGACCCGGCCGCCGGCCCGGGCACCACCGAGGTGATCATCGAGGCGGCGCACTTCGAGCCGGTCGCCATCGCCCGCGCCGCCAAGCGGCACAAGCTGCCCTCCGAGGCGTCCAAGCGCTTCGAGCGCGGCGTCGACCCGGAGGCCGCCCGCGCCGCCGCCCAGCGCGCCGTCGACCTGCTCGTCCTGATCGCCGGCGGCACCGCCGAGGCCGGGGTCACCGACATCGCCGCCCCGCACCCGGTGCGCACCATCACCATCTCCGCCGACCTGCCCGACCGGGTCGCCGGCACCGCGTACGGCCGCGAGACCGTGACCCGGCGCCTGCAGGAGATCGGCTGCTCGGTCGCCGGCGCCGACGTCCTGGAGGTCACCCCGCCGACCTGGCGCCCCGACCTCACCGACCCGTACGACCTCGCGGAGGAGGTCATCCGGCTGGAGGGCTACGACAACGTCCCCGCCCGGATGCCCAACGTGCCCCCGGGCAAGGGCCTGACCGAGGCCCAGCGCGTCCACCGCCGGATCGGCGTCGCGCTGGCCGGGGCCGGCTACGTCGAGGTCAACAACTACCCGTTCCTCGGCGAGAGCGCCTTCGAGGCGCTCGGCCTGGAGCCGGACGACCGGCGTCGGCGCACCGTCAAGCTGGTCAACCCGCTCAACGACGAGGAGCCGGCGCTGCGCACCACGCTGCTGCCGGGCCTGCTCGGCTCGCTGCGGCGCAACATCGGCCGCGGCAACACCGACCTGGCGATCTACGAGACCGGCACCGTCTTCCTGCCCAAGGACGAGCTGTCCGTGGCCCCGCGCCCGGCCGTCGACCGCCGGCCCAGCGCGGAGGAGCTGGCCGCGCTGGACGCCGCGCTGCCGGACCAGCCGCGCCGGATCGCCGTCGCCCTCGCGGGCGAGCGGCTGCCGTCCGGCTGGTGGGGCCAGGGCGCCGGGGCGTCCTGGGCGGACGCCGTCGAGGCGGCCCGTACGGTGGCCCGCGCGGCCGGCGTCGAGCTGACCGTCCGGCAGGGGCAGCGGGCGCCGTGGCACCCGGGCCGCTGCGCCGAGCTGGTCGTCACCGGCACCGACCGGGTGGTCGGCCACGCCGGTGAGCTGCACCCGCGCGTCGTCAAGGCGCTCGGGCTGCCGGCCCGCACCAGCGCGATGGAGATCGACGTCGACCTGCTCACCGCGGACGGCGCCGAGAAGGTCAACGGCCCTGCGGTCTCCGGCTTCCCGGTGGCCACCCAGGACGTCGCGCTGATCGTCGACGCCGCCGTGCCGGCCGCCGACGTGGAGGCCGCGCTGCGCTCCGGCGCGGGCGAACTGCTGGAGGCCATCCGGCTGTTCGACGTCTTCACCGGCGAGCAGGTCGGCGAGGGCCGCAAGTCGCTGGCGTACGCGCTGCGCTTCCGCGCCGCGGACCGCACGCTGACCGCCGACGAGGCGACCGCCGCCCGCGAGGCGGCCGTCGCCGAGGCCGTCGCCCGCACCGGCGCGGTGCTGCGCGGCGCCTGATCCCGTCAGGCCCGAAGGGCCCCGTCCGGACCGAGGTCCGGACGGGGCCCTTCGCGTTGTCCGGAGCCCGCCCCTGGGCCTGCGGTCTGACCTGCGTCTTTGAAGAGTCTTGAAGAGAGTTTGTCAAAACCCTTGCGGGGACGGGGAAGGAGGGCCTTAATTCTCGTTAGGAAAGTTTCCTAACCCCCCGAGGAAACGGAGCATCGTATGCGTCCCCAGCACCACCGTGCCCTCCGCATCGCCCTCGCCGCCGCCCTGGTGGCCGCGCCCCTCACGGTCGCGGCCGGCGCCGCCACCGCCGCGCCGATGTCCGCGACGTCCGTCCAGCTCAAGGGAGTCGGGCTGGACGACCCGCACAAGAAGGACATCGCGATGCAGCTGGTGTCCAGCGCGGAGAACTCCTCGCTGGACTGGAAGGCCCAGTACAAGTACATCGAGGACATCGGCGACGGGCGCGGCTACACCGCCGGCATCATCGGCTTCTGTTCCGGCACCGGCGACATGCTGGACCTCGTCCAGCACTACACCGACCTCAAGCCGGGCAACGTCCTCGCCAAGTACCTGCCGGCCCTGAAGAAGGTCAACGGCAGCGCCTCGCACACCGGCCTCGGCACCCCGTTCGTCAACGACTGGGCCGCCGCCGCCAAGGACACGGTCTTCCAGCAGGCCCAGAACGACGAGCGCGACCGGGTGTACTTCAACCCCGCCGTCAACCAGGCCAAGTCCGACGGCCTGCGCGCGCTCGGCCAGTTCGCCTACTACGACGCCATCGTCATGCACGGCCCCGGCAACAGCTCGGACAGCTTCGGCGGCATCCGCGCCGCCGCCCTGAAGAAGGCCAAGACCCCCGCCCAGGGCGGCGACGAGGCCATCTACCTCAAGGCCTTCCTGGACGCCCGCAAGGTGGTCATGAAGAAGGAGCAGGCCCACTCCGACACCAGCCGGGTCGACACCGAGCAGTCGGTCTTCCTCAACGCGAAGAACTTCGACCTCAACCCGCCGCTCAAGTGGAAGGTCTACGGCGACAGTTACGCCATCAACAGCTGACGGAACGCCGAGCGGGGCCCGGGAGCAGCACCTCGCTCCCGGGCCCCGCCGCCGTCCACCGGCCGGTGCTCAGGCGCTCGCGGTGTAGTCGTAGAAGCCGCGGCCGGACTTGCGGCCCAGCAGGCCCGCGTCGACCATCCGGGAGAGCAGCGGGGGAGCGGCGTACAGCGGCTCCTTGTACTCGTCGTACATCGACTCGGCGATCGAGACGATGGTGTCCAGGCCGATCAGGTCGCACAGCCGCAGCGGGCCCATCGGGTGGGCGCAGCCGGCCTCCATGCCCTTGTCGATGTCGGAGGCGGTGGCCACGCCCGACTCGAACATCCGCACCGCGGACAGCAGGTAGGGCACCAGCAGCGCGTTGACCACGAAGCCGGCCCGGTCGCGGGCGCGGATCGGCTCCTTGCCGAGCTCCTGGGAGGCGAAGGCCTCGACCCGCTCGGTGGTCACCGCCGAGGTGGTCAGCGTCGGGATGACCTCGACCAGCTTCTGCACCGGCGCCGGGTTGAAGAAGTGCAGGCCGATCACCTGCTCGGGGCGGGAGGTGGCGGCGGCCAGCTTCACGATCGGGATCGACGAGGTGTTGGAGGCGAGGATCGCGTCCCGGCGCTCGACCACCTGGTCCAGGGTCTGGAAGATCTTGACCTTGATGTCCTCGCGCTCGGCGACCGCCTCGACCACCAGGTCGCGGTCGGCGAAGTCGGACAGGTCCACGGTGAAGGTCAGCCGGGCCAGCGCCTCGTCCCGCAGCTCCGGGCTCAGCTTGCCGCGCTTGACCGCCGTGTCCAGGGAGTTGGTCAGCCGGGTGCGGCCGAACTCCAGCGCCTCGCCGCTGGCCTCCGCCACCAGGACGTCCAGCCCGGCCCGGGCGAAGACCTCCGCGATGCCCGACCCCATCAGGCCGCAGCCGATCACTCCGACGCGCGCGATGTCACTCACTCAGTTGCCCTTCGGTGGTGCTGGGGGTCGCCCAGCGAACTGGTGGCCCAGCGAGCTGCTGGTCAACGGGCCGGTGTGCCGGAATGGGTGCACCGGTCACCGTCCCGACGACGTTACTACTCCGTACCGGCCAGTAGGTCACCCCCTCCCCGGCCGGGTGCCAGTGCGAGACGTCGTCCGAACGGGTGAGGCCGGGCCCGCCGCCCGTGCGCCCGGGGCCGCGCCCGTGCGGCGGCCGGAAGAATGCCGCAGACGGGGGCCGGGGACGGGAAGGGAGCACACGGTGCCGACGGGATCGCTCGCAGGACAGGTCGCCCTGATCACCGGCGCGGGCCGGGGAATCGGCCGGGAGATCGCCATCGGCCTGGCCGCCGAGGGCATGGCCGTCGGCCTGGTCGGCCGCACCCACGGGACGTTGACCGACACCCTCAAGGAGTGCGCCCGGCACGGCTCCCGCGGCGTCGCCGTCACCGCCGACGTCACCCGCGCCGGCGCCGTCCGCGAGGCCGTCCGGGTCGTCGAACGCGACCTCGGCCCGATCGACCTGCTGATCAACAACGCCGGCCTGGTCGACCGCGCCGAGGTGCCGCTCTGGGAGACCGACGCCAACCAGTGGTGGCAGGTGATCGAGACCAACCTGCGCGGCCCCTACAACCTGCTGCGCTGCGTCCTGCCCGGCATGGTGTCCCGGGAGCGCGGCCGGGTGGTCAACCTCAACTCCGGCTTCGCCCTGCGCCCGGACGGCGACTACACCGCGTACGCCACCTCCAAGGGCGCGCTGCTCCAGCTCTCCGACAACATGGCGGACTCACTGGCCCGCCACGGCATCGTCATCCTCGACATCAGCCCCGGCGCGGTCGAGACCGACATGACCGCCGCGATGCCGATGTTCAAGGACACGACGACCTGGGGCTCCATCCCGTACATGGTCGCGGTCACCGTGGACGCCGCCCGGGGCCGCTTCGACGGGCTGCACGGCCGGTTCATCCACGCCGGGCGGGACGACCTGGAGGAGCTGGTCAACCGGGCCGCGGAGATCCGCGCGGCGGACGCCCGGACGCTGCGGATGCGCCCGTACAAGGCGGACGACCCGATGGGCTGAACGGGCCCCTCGGCCGGCGTGCTCCTCCCTGGTCCGCAGAGCGGTCAGGCGCACAGCTGACTGGCGGTCACCGGCTTCAGACCCGCCTTGGCGAGGCCGTCCAGGATGCCCGGCAGCGCGTCCACCGTGCACTGGTGGCCCATGTGCAGGGCGACCACCGAACCGCCGCGCACCGACTTCAGCACCCGGCGCTGCAACTCGGCGGCCGACGGGTCGTTGTAGTCGCGCGGGTCGACGTCGAACGACAGCACGTGCTCGTAGCCGACCGCCTTCGCCTGCTCGCGCACCGTCCGGGTGGCGTACTGGGCGGCGGACGGGCGGAACCAGCGGCCGATCGAGCCGGTGAGCCGCTGCAGCCGTTCGGCGCACTGGGCGATCTCGTCGTGCACCTGGGCGGCCGTCATCGTCGAGAGGTCGAGGTGGTTCTGGGTGTGGTTGCCCAGCTCGTGGCCGGCGTCCAGGATCCGGCGGGCCATCTGCGGCTGCTGGTCGAGCCAGCTGCCGACCGCCATCACGGTCAGCTTGATGCCGCGCTGCTCGGCGGCCTCCAGCAGCGCGGTGGCCTGCTTCGGATCGCCGCTGCCGTGGCAGGTCAGCGCCACGAACTTGCTGGTGCGCGGCCCGTTCACCACCTCGACCGGGGTGCCGGCGGCGAGCGGCGGCAGCACCGGCGGGGTCGGAGGCGTCGGCGGTGTCGGCGGGGGCGTCGCGGCCCCGGCGGCCGGCTCCGCGCCGGTGGCCGGGTCGGTACCGCCGCTCGGGTCGGTCCCGGTGGGCTGCGGCTCCGGCGGGGCGGACGGCACGGGGGAGGCCGGGCCCTCGCCGCCGTTCCAGGCCGGGTCGGTGGTGTGCTGCGGGTCGAGGGTGCCCGGGTGCACGGCGAGCACCCCGGCGTCGGCCCGGCGCGGGGCGCCGGAGGCACACGCGCTGAGGAACCCGCTGGCGGCGGTCAGGGCGGCCAGCTGGACGGCGGTGCGCAGTACGGTGCGGCGGTCGGCAGTCATCGGCAGTCAGCATAGAGACGGCGGCCACCCACGGCGATCCGAGGAGCGGCCCGGTACCGCCATTGACGTGCACACACACCACCGTCCGGGCGTTGCGTAAACCTGAACTGCCGGTGTTTCACCGGCGTGTCGTCGGATACGATCACGGCGCACCGCACGCCACGGGAGGGTGGCCGGGCCGGACGCGGGGTGACCCCCGTGGTACCGGGCGGGCCCGCCGGCCGCCGAGGCGGTGCCATCGACCGGCAGTGAGCACGGCAGAGGGGGGCGGAACAGGATGCACGAGGACAGCGCGATCGTCGGCGAGGCCACCGGCACCGACTGGGACTGGGCCAGAGCGGACGACTGGCAGCCGCCGAGCGAGCTCGACACCGGCGTCCCGCACACCGCCCGGATGTACGACTACTACCTGGGCGGCAAGGACAACTTCGAGGCCGACCGCAAGGCCGCCCAGGCCGCCATAGCGGCCTACCCCGCGCTGCCGCTGCTGGCCCGCACCAACCGGCAGTTCCTCGGCGACGCCGTGGAGTTCGCCGCCGGCCGGGGCATCCGCCAGTTCGTCGACATCGGCACCGGCATCCCGGCCGTCGGCTCCACCAGCGAGGTCGCCCAGCGGGTCGCCCCGGACGCCCGGGTGGTGTACGTCGACAACGACCCGATCGTCGCCACCCACGCCCGCGCCCTGCTGGCCGGCCACCCCGCCGGACACACCTCGGTCATCGAGGCCGACCTGCGCGACCCGGCCGCCATCCTCGGCCACCCGGGCCTGCTCGCCGCCGTCGACCTGTCCCGGCCGGTCGCGCTGATGCTCGTCGCCGTACTGCACTTCATCCGCGACGAGGACGGCGCCCAGCAGATCGTCCGCACCCTGCGCGACGCGCTCGCCCCCGGCAGCGCGCTGATCCTCTCCCACGGCAGCCCCGACTTCGCCTCCCGGGAGAGCGCCGCCGAAGGCACCCGCATCTACCGCAGCGCCAGCGCCCCCCTGGTGCTGCGCCCGCGCGCCGGCGTCGAACCCTTCTTCGGCGACTTCGAGTTCGCCGGCCCCGGCCTGGTCCAACTCCCGCTCTGGCGCCCCACCCCCGGTCACGTCCCCAGCACCGAACTCCCCGAAGGTTGGCAGGACGTCTCCGCCTACGCGGGCGTCGCGTTCAAGCCGTAGCCCCGGTTCACGAGGCGTCGGCCCCGGCGCCTCCCTCCTACGCCGGGACCGGCCTCGCACACCACGAACCCTAGGCCCGGCCACTGACAGCCCGTCACCCTCCCCGGCGCGTACCGGGAGAAATTGGCACGACAGCGCGGGCGGGCCGGTGTTAGCTTCCGCGCCATGGAACCCCTGAGCGAGAACGAGATCCGCGCGTCCTTCGTCAACTGCTCCAAGGGCGAGGCCCGTCGGCTCAACCTCCCCCGGGGCCTGGCGGAACTGCCCTGGGAGAACCTGGACTTCCTCGGCTGGCGGGACCAGGGCGCGCCCGACCGGGCCTACCTGGTGGCGCCGTACGGCGGCGAGCCGGTCGGCGTGACGCTGCGGGTGCCGACGGTCCGCCGCAGCCTCACCAAGACCAACGTCTGCTCGCTGTGCATCACCGCGCACGCGGGCTCCGGCGTCGCGCTGCTCGCCGCCCGCCGGGCCGGGGCGGCCGGGCGGGAGGGCAACACCGTCGGCACGTACATCTGCGCCGACCTCGCCTGCTCGCTGTACGTGCGCGGGCTGAAGAAGTCCGCCCTGGTGACCAGGCCCGACGAGTCGCTGCCGCTGGAGCGGCAGATCGACCGGACGGTGGGGAACCTGGCGGCCTTCCTCGCCAAGGTGCTCGCCGACACCGCGCACTGACGGGACTCGCCGACAGCGCGGGCCGGCGGGATCAGTGCCCGCGCAGCTGGTCGAGGTCGCGCCGCTCCCGCTTGGTCGGGCGCCCGGCGCCCCGGTCCCGCTCGCCGGCCGCTGCGACGAGTTCGCGCGGCGGCCGCGGCGGGCTGTTGTCGATCAGGCAGTCCGCCGCCACCGTCGCGCCGACCCGCTTGCGGATGAGCTTCTGCACCACGACGACCCGCTCGTAGCCCTCCTCGCGGACCCGCACCTCGTCCCCGGGGCGCAGCGCCTGGGCCGGCTTGACCCGTTCGCCGTTCACCCGCACGTGCCCGGCCCGGCAGGCGGCGGCCGCCAGCGCCCGCGTCTTGGTGAGCCGGACCGACCAGATCCAGCTGTCCACCCGCACGCTTCCCTCGTGTTCAGCCATCCCTGGAGCCTACCCAAGCAGCCCGGACCGGCCCGGGTTCGGACCCGGGCCGGTCGGCGCCCGCTACGCCGCCTCCGGCACCCTGCGGGCCGCCTGCGGGGCCTCCTGGACCGCCCAGCCGTTGCCGTCCGGGTCGTTGAAGAACACGAAGGAGTTCCAGGCCTCGCCGTGCCCGTCCACCCGGCTGCCCGCCTCGAAGTGCTGGACCGGGCTGACCTCGACGCCCCGGGCCGCGAGTTCGGCATGCGCCTTGTCGATGTTCGGCACCACCAGCTGGAGTCCCTTCACGGATCCGGGCGGCGCCCCGATGACCCCGGCGCCCACCACGATGGAGCACGTCGAGCCCGGGGGAGTCAGCTGGACGACCCGGACCCCGTCGCGCAACCGGGTGTCGTGGTCGACCGTGAAGCCGACCCGCTCCTCGTAGAACAGCTTCGCGCGGTCCACGTCCGACACCGGGACCACCACGACTTCGAGCTTCCAGTCCATCGCCCTCACCCCTCTCGGCCGGGCTCTTCCAGTATCCGTCGAAACGGTTCCCCGTCGGGCCGTCGGATAGCCTGAGAACACGATGAATCCCGAGATCACGCCCGCCGCGGCGACCCAGTTCAGCACGCCGTGGGGCGCCTTCGACCTCACCCGCTTCCCCGAGGACCCGCGTGAGCGGCTGCGGGCCTGGGACGCGGCCGACGAGTACCTGCTGCGCCACCTCGCGGGCGAGGCGGACAGCGCCGCCGGCACCGCGACCGACCTGGCCGGCCGCCGGATCGTCGTCCTGGGCGACCGCTGGGGCGCGTTGACCACCGCGCTGGCCGCCCACGAGCCGGTGCAGATCGTCGACTCCCACCTCGGCCGGCAGGCCACCCTGGCCAACCTGGCGCGGGCCGGCGCCACCGTCGACCCGGCCCGGCTGCTGACCACCCGGGACGCCCCGCCGGAGCGGATCGACGTCCTGCTGGTGCGCGTCCCCAAGAGCCTGGCCCTGCTGGAGGACCAGCTGCACCGGCTGGCCCCCGCCGTCCACCCGGGCACGGTGGTGGTCGGCACCGGCATGGTCGCCGAGATCCACACCTCCACGCTCCAGCTCTTCGAGCGGATCCTCGGCCCGACCCGCACCTCGCTCGCCGCCCGCAAGGCCCGGCTGATCTTCTGCACCCCGGATCCGGCGCTGGACCCCGGCCCCAGCCCGTGGCCGCACCGCTACGCGCTGCCGCCGGACGTCGGGGCGGTCTCCGGGCGCACGGTGGTCAACCACGCCGGCACGTTCTGCGCCGAGCGCCTCGACATCGGCACCCGCTTCTTCCTCGGCCACCTGCCGACCCCGGCGCCCGGGGCCCGGGTGGTCGACCTGGGCTGCGGCAACGGCGTGGTCGGCACGGCCGCCGCGCTGGCCGGGCCGGGTGCGGAGCTGGTGTTCGTCGACGAGTCCCACCAGGCGGTGGCCTCGGCGGAGGAGACCTTCCGCGCCAATCTGGGCCCGGACGCCCGGGCGGAGTTCCTGACCGCCGACGCGCTGGCGCCGGAGGTGGCGCCCCCGGGCTCGGTGGACCTCGTCCTGAACAATCCGCCGTTCCACTCGCACCAGGCCACCACGGACGCCACCGCTTGGCGGATGTTCACCGGTTCCCGGCGGGCGCTGCGGCCGGGCGGGGAGCTGTGGGTGGTCGGCAACCGCCATCTCGGCTACCACGTCAAGCTGCGGCGGCTCTTCGGGAACTGCCAGCTGGTGGCGGGCAACCCCAAGTTCGTGGTGCTGCGCGCGGTCAAGCGGTAGTCCGGCGTCCGCCCGGTCGGTGGCGGTTCGGTCGCGGGCCGGTGGCGGCCCGGCCGGGCGGACGCAGGGCGGTTTTCGGGCGTTCTTCGGGGTCCTGACCGCAGCTTCTTGCATGAATGTTCCGTGCTGCGTATATTCATGCCACAACAAAGGAGGAACGCCATGGCATTGCGAGTCGCCGTCGCCGGCGCGAGCGGATACGCGGGCGGCGAGGTGCTGCGTCTGCTGCTCGGCCACCCGGAGGTGGAGATCGGGGCGCTGACCGGCGGCTCGAACGCGGGCACCCGGCTGGGCGTGCTCCAGCCGCACCTGATCCCGCTCGCCGACCGCGTCCTCGAACCCACCACCCCCGAGGTGCTGGCCGGCCACGACGTGGTCTTCCTGGCGCTGCCGCACGGCCAGTCCGCCGCCGTCGCCGAGGCGCTCGGCGACGACGTCCTGGTGGTCGACTGCGGCGCCGACTTCCGGCTCCGCGCCGCCACCGACTGGGAGCAGTTCTACGGCTCCGCGCACGCCGGCACCTGGCCCTACGGCCTGCCCGAACTCCCCGGCCACCGGGCCGCGTTGAAGGGCAGCAACCGGATCGCCGTGCCCGGCTGCTACCCGACGGCCGTGTCCCTGGCGCTGTTCCCGGCGTACGCGGCCGGACTCGCCGAGCCGGAGGCCGTCGTGGTCGCCGCCTCCGGTACCTCCGGTGCGGGCAAGGCCGCCAAGACCCACCTGCTGGGCAGCGAGGTCATGGGCAACGTCAGCCCGTACGGCGTCGGCGGCGTGCACCGGCACACCCCGGAGATGGTGCAGAACCTCACCCCGGTCGCGGGCGAGCCCGTCACCGTCTCCTTCACGCCGACCCTCGTCCCGATGCCGCGCGGCATCCTCGCCACCTGCTCCGCCAAGGCGCGCCCCGGCGTGACCGCCGAGAGCCTGCGCGCCGCCTACGCCGAGGCGTTCGCGGACGAGCCGTTCGTCCACCTGCTGCCCGAGGGGCAGTGGCCGCAGACCAGCAGCGTCTACGGCGCCAACACCGCCCTCGTCCAGGTCGCGCTGGACGCCACCGCCGGGCGGATCATCGCGATCAGCGCGATCGACAACCTCGTGAAGGGCACCGCGGGCGGCGCGGTGCAGAGCATGAACATCGCCCTGGGCCTGCCCGAGGAGCTGGGCCTTCCCGTGAACGGAGTCGCACCGTGAGCAACAGTACGAACGTGGGCGTGACGGCCGCCAAGGGCTTCCGGGCCGCCGGCGTGACCGCGGGCATCAAGGCCTCCGGCACCCCGGACCTCGCCCTGGTGGTCAACGAGGGCCCCGCGCTCGCCGCCGCCGGCGTCTTCACCGCCAACCGCGTCAAGGCCGCGCCGGTCGTCTGGTCCGAGCAGGTCCTCAAGGGCGGCCAGGTGTCCGCCGTGGTCCTCAACTCCGGCGGCGCCAACGCCTGCACCGGCCCGCTCGGCTTCCAGGACACCCACGCCACCGCGGAGAAGGTCGCCGAGGAGCTGGAGCTCAACGCCGGCGAGGTCGCCGTCGCCTCCACCGGCCTGATCGGCGAGCGCCTCCCGATGGACGTCCTGCTGCCCGGCGTCGCGCTGGCCGCCCGGGAGCTGAGCGCGACCGGCGGCGAGGCCGCCGCGATCGCCATCAAGACCACCGACACCGTGCACAAGACCGCCCAGGTCGCCAGCCCGGCGGGCTGGACGGTCGGCGGCATGGCCAAGGGCGCGGGCATGCTCGCCCCGAGCCTGGCCACCATGCTGGTCGTGATCACCACCGACGCCGACCTGGACGCCGCCGCCCTGGACACCGCGCTGCGCGGCGCCACCCGCACCACCTTCGACCGGATCGACTCCGACGGCTGCATGTCCACCAACGACACCGTGCTGCTGCTGGCCTCGGCCGCCTCCGGCGTCGTCCCGGACGCGGCCGAGTTCGCCGAGGCGGTCCGCACCGTCAGCGCCGACCTGGCCCGCCAGTTGATCGCCGACGCCGAGGGCGCCAGCAAGGACATCCGGATCGACGTCACCGGCGCCGCCACCGAGCAGGAGGCCGTCGACGTCGCCCGGACGATCAGCCGCAACAACCTGCTCAAGTGCGCGATCCACGGCGAGGACCCCAACTGGGGCCGGGTGCTGGCCGCGATCGGCACCACCGACGCCGCCTTCGACCCGGACCGGCTGGACGTGGCCATCAACGGCGTCTGGGTCTGCAAGGACGGCAGCGTCGGCGAGGACCGCACCCTGGTGGACATGGCCGGCCGCGAGGTCGTCATCACCGCGAACCTCAACGCCGGTACGGCGAGCGCCTCGTTGTGGACCAACGACCTCACCGCCGACTACGTCCACGAGAACAGCGCCTACTCGACCTGATGCCCGACAGGTGACGCGCGCCACCGATGCGCGACACCTGACCCGCGACACCCGATGCGCGACACCCGTTCGGACGAGGGACACCCGTGAAGATCGCACCCAAGGGCGAACAGGCCCGCAACAACACCGCGTTGCCCAAGGCGATGACGCTGATCGAGGCGCTGCCGTGGCTGGAGCGCTTCCACGGCAAGACCGTCGTGATCAAGTTCGGCGGCAACGCCATGGTGGACGAGAGCCTCAAGTCGGCCTTCGCCCAGGACGTCGTCTTCCTCCGCTACGCCGGCCTGCACCCCGTCGTGGTGCACGGCGGCGGCCCGCAGATCAGCGCCCAGCTGGACCGCCTCGGCCTGGAGTCCAGCTTCACCAACGGCCTGCGGGTCACCACCCCCGAGACCATGGACGTGGTCCGGATGGTGCTGGCCGGCCAGGTGCAGCGCGAACTCGTCGGCCTGCTCAACGAGCACGGCCCGTTCGCGGTCGGCATGACCGGCGAGGACGCGCACACCATGACGGCGGTCAAGCGGTACGCGGTGGTGGACGGCGAGCAGGTCGACATCGGCCTGGTCGGCGACATCGTCAACATCGAGGCCGGCGCGGTGAAGGCGCTGATCGCCGACGGCCGGATCCCGGTCATCTCCTCGATCGCGCGCGGCGCCGACGGCCACGTCTACAACATCAACGCCGACACCGCCGCGGCCGCCCTGGCGGTCTCGCTGGGCGCCGAGATGCTGGTGGTCCTGACCGACGTCGAGGGCCTCTACGCGGACTGGCCGAACTCCGACGACGTGATCAGTCAACTCGCCGCGAGCGAGCTGGAGGAGCTGCTGCCGAGCCTGGCCAGCGGCATGCTCCCCAAGATGGAGGGCTGCCTGCGCGCCGTCCGCTCCGGGGTGGGCACCGCCCGCGTCCTGGACGGCCGGGTGCAGCACAGCCTGCTGCTGGAGATCTTCACCGACGAGGGCATCGGCACGATGGTCGTGCCGGACGACGAACAGACCGTGACCGGGGGACTGGCATGACCGCGAACGAGCAACTGACCGGCCGGTGGCAGCACGCCTTCACCGACAACTACGGCACCCCGCGGATCGCGCTGGTGCGCGGTGCGGGCGCCAAGCTCTGGGACGCCGACGGCAAGGAGTACACCGACCTGCTCGGCGGCATCGCCGTCAACGCCCTCGGCACCGCCCACCCGGCGGTCGTCGAGGCGGTCAGCCGGCAGATCGCCACCCTGGGCCACGTCTCCAACCTCTTCATGGCCGAGCCGACCATCGCCCTCGCCGAGCGGCTGCTGCGGCTGGACGGCCGGGAGGGCGGCCGGGTGTTCTTCTGCAACTCCGGCGCCGAGGCCAACGAGGCCGCGTTCAAGATCAGCCGCCGGACCGGCCGCACCCACCTGGTCGCCCTCCAGGGCGCCTTCCACGGCCGGACGATGGGCGCCCTCGCGCTCACCGGCCAGCCGGCCAAGCAGGAGCCGTTCCGCCCGCTGCCCGGCGACGTCACGCACGTCCCGTTCGGCGACGTCGAGGCGCTGCGCGCGGCCGTCACCACCGAGACCGCGGCGGTCTTCCTGGAGCCGGTCCAGGGCGAGAACGGCGCCATCCCGCTGCCCGAGGGCTACCTGAGGGCGGCCCGCGAGATCACCCGGGCCACGGGCACCCTGCTGGTCCTGGACGAGATCCAGACCGGCGTCGGCCGCACCGGGTACTGGTACGCCCACCAGGCCTTCGAGGGCGTCGAGCCGGACGTCGTCACCCTCGCCAAGGCGCTCGGCGGCGGGCTGCCGATGGGCGCGGTGCTGGCCTTCGGCGAGGCCGCCGACCTGCTCACCCCGGGCCAGCACGGCACCACCTTCGGCGGCAACCCGGTGGCCGCGGCGGCCGGGCTCGCGGTGCTGGACACCATCGAGTCCGAGGGCCTGCTGGAGCACGTCCGCAAGCTGGGCGAGCGGCTGCGCCAGGGCGTCGAGGCGATCGGCGACCCGCTGGTCTCGCACGTGCGCGGCGCCGGCCTGCTGCTCGGCATCGTGCTCACCGAGCCGGTGTCGGTGCGGGTGCAGGCCGCCGCGCAGGAGGCGGGCTTCCTGGTCAACGCGGCCGTCCCGGACGCCGTCCGGCTGGCCCCGCCGCTGGTGTTGACCGAGCAGGAGGCGGACGCCTTCCTCGCCGCTCTGCCGGGCGTCCTGCGGGCGGTGCGCGAGAGCGCCCCGGCCGATGCGAGCTGACCGTTGTCCGGGAGAATGACCACATGACCGTTTCCCACTCCGGCCCGTCCGCCGCAGGCCCGTCGCCGCAGGTGCCGCAGACCCGCACCGCGCGGCACCGGCGGATCGTGGACCTGCTCACCCGCCAGCCCGTGCGCTCGCAGAGCCAGCTCGCCAAGCTGCTCGCCGACGACGGACTCGTGGTCACCCAGGCGACGCTCTCCCGGGACCTGGACGAGCTGGGCGCGGTCAAGATCCGCAACCGGGACGGCGCGCTAATCTACGCCGTCCCGGCGGAGGGCGGCGACCGCACGCCGCGCGCGCCGATGGGGGAGTCGGCCAGCGAGGGCCGGATGGCCCGGCTGGCCGGCGAGCTGATGGTCTCGGCGACGGCCTCCGGCAACCTGGTGGTGCTGCGCACCCCTCCGGGGGCCGCGCAGTTCCTCGCCTCGGCGATCGACCAGGCGGAGGTGTTCGAGATCATCGGCACCATCGCCGGCGACGACACCGTCCTGCTGATCAGCCGGGACCCGGCGGGCGGCCAGGCGCTCGCCGACCACCTCATGCAACTCGCCCAGGCGAAGGCCCAGTAGCGCGCGACGACGCGAGATCCCGACGCGCCACGACGAGCAACGACGCGCCACGACACGAAACCCCGACCGGTGGAGACTTCCCCGGCCGGGGTTTTGTGTTTCATACGGACTAGTGCATACTTATGCCTGTCGCCGTAAACCTGTACGGAAACCCTGTACGTAGAGCTGTTAGGAGAAAGCCGTGGCCGAGCGCGTCGTACTCGCCTACTCGGGCGGACTGGACACCTCCGTCTGCATCGGCTGGATCGCCGAGGAGACGGGCGCCGAGGTCATCGCCGTCGCCGTCGACGTCGGCCAGGGCGGCGAGGACCTGGAGGCGATCCGCCGGCGCGCGCTGGACTGCGGCGCCGTCGAGGCCGAGGTCGCGGACGCCCGCGACGAGTTCGCCGACGAGTACTGCCTCCCGGCGATCAAGGCCAACGCGCTCTACCAGGGCGAGTACCCGCTGGTCTCCGCGCTGTCCCGGCCGGTCATCGTCAAACACCTGGCCGCCGCCGCCCGCAAGCACGGCGCCACCACCGTCGCGCACGGCTGCACCGGCAAGGGCAACGACCAGGTCCGGTTCGAGGTCGGCATCAACTCCCTGGCCCCCGGCCTGAAGTGCATCGCCCCGGTGCGCGACTACGCGATGACCCGGGACAAGGCGATCGCCTTCGCCGAGGCCAAGGGCCTGCCGATCGCCACCACCAAGAAGTCCCCGTACTCGATCGACCAGAACGTCTTCGGCCGGGCCGTCGAGACCGGCTTCCTGGAGGACATCTGGAACGCCCCGATCGAGGACGTCTACGACTACACCCAGGACCCGGCCGCCCCGCGCGAGGCCGACGAGGTGGTCATCACCTTCGACGCCGGCGTCCCGGTGGCCGTCGACGGCCGCAAGGTCACCGTCCTCCAGGCCATCGAGGAGCTCAACAAGCGGGCCGGCGCCCAGGGTGTCGGCCGGCTGGACATGGTCGAGGACCGGCTGGTCGGCATCAAGTCCCGGGAGATCTACGAGGCCCCCGGCGCGATCGCCCTGATCACCGCCCACCAGGCCCTGGAGAACGTCACCGTCGAGCGCGAACTCGCCCGCTACAAGCGGCAGGTGGAGCAGCGCTGGGCCGAACTCGTCTACGACGGCCTCTGGTTCTCCCCGCTCAAGCGGGCGCTGGACGGCTTCGTGAACGAGGCCAACCAGCACGTCTCCGGCGAGATCCGGATGGTCCTGCACGGCGGCCGGGCCGTGGTCAACGGCCGCAAGTCGGACCAGTCGCTGTACGACTTCAACCTCGCCACCTACGACACCGGCGACACCTTCGACCAGTCGATGTCCAAGGGCTTCATCGAGATCTTCGGGATGTCCTCGAAGCTCGCCGCCCGCCGCGACCTCGCCTGATCCCCTCCCCGTCCCCACCCCCTTCCCCGTCAGGAGCCCACGCGATGTCCGCCGACCAGCACGCCGACCAGACCGCCGACGTCCGCCTCTGGGGCGCGCGCTTCGCCGACGGCCCGTCCGAGGCGCTGGCCAGGCTCTCCGCCTCGGTCCACTTCGACTGGCGCCTCGCGCCGTACGACATCGCCGGCTCCAAGGCCCACGCCCGGGTGCTGCACAAGGCCGGCCTGCTCTCCGACGACGAGCTCGCCGCGATGCTGGCCGGCCTCGACCAGCTGCTCGCCGACGTCCAGGCGGGCACCTTCACCGGGACGGTCGCCGACGAGGACGTGCACACCGCCCTGGAGCGCGGCCTGCTGGAGCGCCTCGGCGCCGACCTCGGCGGCAAGCTGCGGGCCGGGCGCTCGCGCAACGACCAGATCGCCACCCTGTTCCGGATGTACCTGCGGGACCACGCCAGGACCATCGGCGCCCTGGTGCTCGACCTCCAGCACGCCCTGGTCGGCCTCGCCGAGGCGCACCCGGACACTGCGATGCCGGGCCGCACCCACCTCCAGCACGCCCAGCCCGTCCTCTTCGCCCACCACGTCCTCGCGCACGTGCAGGCCCTCGGCCGGGACGCCGAGCGGCTGCGCCAGTGGGACGCCCGCACCGCCGTCTCCCCGTACGGCTCCGGGGCG
Organism: Kitasatospora sp. NPDC057940; assembly: GCF_042887425.1. Classification (NCBI taxonomy): domain Bacteria; kingdom Bacillati; phylum Actinomycetota; class Actinomycetes; order Kitasatosporales; family Streptomycetaceae; genus Kitasatospora; species Kitasatospora sp. NPDC057940. The sequence continues at coordinate 18,429 of NZ_JBHVPH010000043.1, read as the reverse complement.
CTGGCCGGCTCCTCGCTCGGCCTCGACCCGCAGGCCGTCGCCGCCGACCTCGGCTTCGAGGGCGGCTCGGTCGGCAACTCCATCGACGGCACGGCCTCGCGCGACTTCGTCGCCGAGTTCGCGTTCGTGACCGCGATGATCGGCATCAACCTCTCCCGGATCGCGGAGGAGGTGATCATCTGGAACACCAAGGAGTTCGGCTTCATCACGCTGCACGACGCCTTCTCCACCGGTTCCTCGATCATGCCGCAGAAGAAGAACCCGGACATCGCCGAGCTCGCCCGGGGCAAGTCCGGCCGGCTGATCGGCAACCTGACCGGCCTGCTGGCCACCCTGAAGGCCCTGCCGCTCGCCTACAACCGGGACCTCCAGGAGGACAAGGAGCCGGTGTTCGACTCCTGCGACACGCTGGAGGTGCTGCTGCCCGCGTTCACCGGGATGATGGCCACCCTCACCGTGCACCGGGAGCGGCTGGAGGAGCTGGCCCCGGCGGGCTTCTCGCTCGCCACCGACATCGCCGAGTGGCTGGTCAAGCAGGGCGTGCCGTTCCGGGTCGCGCACGAGGTGGCCGGCGCCTGCGTCAAGGTCTGCGAGGCCGAGGGCATCGAGCTGTCCGACCTGACGGACGAGCAGTTCGCGGCGATCTCGGTGCACCTGACGCCCGAGGTCCGGTCGGTGCTCAGCGTGCACGGCGCCATCGCCTCGCGCAACGGGCGCGGCGGCACCGCGCCGTCGGCGGTGGCGGTCCAGCTCGCCGAGGTGAAGGCGGACCTGGCGCGGCAGCAGGAGTGGATCCAGGGCTGACCACCGGTCTGCGGGGGAGGGGCGTGACGGTCCGACCGTCGCGCCCCTTCGGCGTCCGCACCCCCGGTCGGGCGTAACCCGGCCCGCCTCGGCCCGTCATGCACGGTGTGTGCACAACCCTTCCGCCCGTCCCCTCCGCCGAGGACGTCTTCCTCGCCGAACGCCGCCGCCGCGTGGTCCGCGAGACCGTGGCCGGCCTGCCGGGCCGCTGTCCCGAGCTGGTCGCCGCCCTCGCCGAGGATCCGCCGCCGACCTACCGGGAGCTCTCCGAACGCCTCGGCATGCCGCGCGGCTCGATCGGGCCCACCCGCTCCCGCTGCCTCGCCTGCCTGCGGATCCTCCTGCACGCCGAGCGGTACCCGTGAGCGGTGCCCGTCAGCGGTACCCGTGCGCGGTTCTCGTGAGAGGCCGGTGACGCTCCGCATGCAGATCACCCCGGAGGAGGCTCCGCCCGGGTGACGTTCCGCACGTCCGGCCGCCGCCGTCGGCCGCCGCCGTCGGCCTCCGCCCCCGGGTGACCCTCGCCACGTCGGGCCGTCGCCGCCCCCGGCCACGCCCGGCGTGCGGCGCCCGCCACCGGCCCCACCACCCGCCCCGCCCCCGCGTGACCCTCGCCACGTCGCACGCCCCGAAGGTTGAGAGCAGCTGACACGCGGGTAGAGCGCTGGCGAACGTAGCTCTTGACGGTGCCGCGATCACTCGGATACTGAGCGTGAGCGCGTCGCCGTCGACCCGGTCACTTCCGGGCCGCGCGGCTGGTACGTTCGTGCGCCACCCCCGGTCAGGGAAGATCCCCGGCCGGGACATCTCCGGCAGGGCATCCGGTGCGTCACCCTCACGTTTGCGCGCCGGGCACGACGATGGGGAGGCCCCAGCACATGGGCATGAGCGTGATCATCTCGGCGGCGGACGCCGAGGACGCGGAGCAGATCCTCAAGCTCCAGTACCTCGGCTACCAGCCCGAGGCGGAGCTGTACGGCGACTGGGCGATCGAGCCCCTGACGCAGAGCCTGGAGAGCCTGCGCGCCGAACTGTCCGGGCAGTACGTCCTGGTCGCCCGGCTGGGCGACGAGGTGGTCGGCACCGTCCGAGGTCACGTCGACGCCGAGGGCGTCGGCCGGATAGGGCGCCTGGTCGTCCACCCGAGGATGCAGCGGCACGGCCTGGGCGGCCGGCTGCTGGACGCGCTGGAGCGCCGCCTCGCCGAGGACGGCCGTCCGGTGACCTCCTACCGCCTGTTCACCGGCCACCGCAGCCTCGGCAACCTGCGGCTGTACACCCGCCTGGGCTACCGGCAGTCCGCGGTCGAGCCGGTCACCGACCGGCTCAGCCTGGTACACCTGGAGAAGCCCGCCGTGGTGTCGCTCGCCGCGACCGCCTGAGCCCTCCGCCCGTTCCGGCCCGCACGGCGCCGCCACCATCCGGACAGTCCGGTGGCGGCGCCGAGCCGCATCGTCGCTGGTGGCAGCGTCGAGTGTCCGCATTGCGGACATCACATCCAAGTAATTGGGTCCAAATCGACCCATCTGATTTACTGGCTCACATGACTGCGACGACGAAATGGACCCCCACCGGCACCATGCCGGCAGGTGAGCGCGCCATGTGCCGTCGAATGTGTCACCGCTGAGGGCCACCGCCCCCGGCACCCCGTTGAGGGTGCCCCCACCTCGCGCCCCGAAGCGAGACCCGGCGTCGTTCCCGTCCGTGCGAGCGCGCCCAGCCTGCCACACCCCTCCTCCCCGCCTGCCCACCCATGGGCGGGTGGTCGTCCACGACGACTCGTGCCGGTGACCCGCGCCCGATGACTCGTAAGGGCCACGCCGTCGCGCGGCCCGGCCGCCCAGCGGCCACGATCAAGGGGTGGCAGGTCCGGATCCCCCTGGCGAAGCGCCGTGCACGTCGCCGACCGCACCCCGGTCGGGCGGCCGCCCGCCGCCCGCCCCCGACCCACGGAAGCAGCTGTGATCACCACCACGGACCTCACGAAGGTCTACCGCTCCCGAGGCCGCGAGGTGAGCGCCCTCGCCGGCGTCGACCTGCACGTCCGTCCTGGCGAGGTCTACGGCGTCGTCGGCACCAGCGGCGCCGGCAAGTCCACCCTCATCCGCTGCGTGAACATGCTGGAGCGTCCGACCTCCGGCACCGTCACGGTGGACGGGGTCGAGCTGACCGCGCTGTCCGGCGGCGAGAACCGGGCCGGCCGGGAGCTGCGGGAGGCGCGGCGCCGGATCGGCATGGTCTTCCAGCACTTCAACCTGCTCTCCTCGCGGACCGTCCAGCAGAACGTCGAGCTCCCGCTGGAGATCATCGGACTGGACCGCACCCAGCGCCGCCGCAAGGCCGCCGAACTGCTCGACCTGGTCGGCCTCGGCGACAAGGCCCGCAGCTACCCCAACCAGCTCTCCGGCGGCCAGAAGCAGCGCGTCGGCATCGCCCGGGCCCTGGCCGGCGACCCCAAGGTGCTGCTCTCCGACGAGGCCACCTCGGCGCTCGACCCGGAGACCACCCGTTCGATCCTCAAGCTGCTGCGCGACCTCAACCAGCAGCTCGGCCTCACCGTCCTGCTGATCACCCACGAGATGGACGTCATCAAGTCCGTCTGCGACTCCGCTGCCCTGATGCGCGGCGGCCGGGTGGTCGAGTCCGGCAGGCTGACCGACCTGCTGGCCGAGCCCGGCTCCGAGCTGGCCCGCGAGCTGTTCCCGCTCAGCGAGTTCGGCACCGGCCACCCCGGTTCGACCGTGCTGGAGATCACCTTCCAGGGCGACTCCTCGGCCCAGCCCTTCGTCTCCCAGCTGGCCCGCACCTACCAGATCGACATCAACATCCTCGGCGCCGCGGTGGAGACCATCGCCGGCCGGATGGTCGGCCGGATGCGGGTCGAGCTCTCCGGCGGCCACCAGGACAACGTGGTGCCGATCGGCTACCTGCGCGAGCAGGGCCTGCAGGTGGACGTACTGGGCGCGGCGGACGGAGCGGTGGCATGACCTGGGACCAGATGTGGGCCCTGATGGGGCCCGCCACGCAGGAGACCTTCCAGATGGTCGGCGTCTCCACCGCCGTCACCGTGCTGCTCGGCCTGCCGCTGGGCATCCTGCTGGTGCTGACCGACAAGGGCGGGCTGCTGGCCAACCGGGCCGTCAACAAGTCGATCGCCTTCGTGGTGAACATCGCCCGCTCGGTGCCGTTCATCATCCTGATGATCGCGCTGATCTCCTTCACCCGCTGGCTGGTCGGCACCTCCATCGGCTGGCAGGCGGCGACCGTGCCGCTCACCATCGGCGCCATCCCGTTCTTCGCCCGCCTGGTCGAGACCTCCGTCCGCGAGGTCGACCGCGGCCTGGTCGAGGCCGTCCAGGCGATGGGCGGCAGCACCTGGACGATCGTCCGCAAGACGCTCCTCCCGGAGGCGCTGCCCGGCATCGCCGCCTCGGTGACCACCACGATCATCACGCTGATCAGCTACTCCGCGATGGCCGGCACGGTCGGCGGCGGCGGCCTCGGCACGCTCGCCGTCAACTACGGCTACCAGCGCTTCGAGACCGCCTTCATGTGGGTCATCGTGGCCGAGCTGGTGATCCTCGTCACCGCCGTCCAGCTGATCGGCGACTTCGCCGTCCGGCGCCTCGCCAACCGCGGCGGCACCGGCGGCCGGACCCGCCTGCTGGGCCGCACCCCGGCCGGACCGGCCGCCCCCGACGCGGACCTCGTCGCCCCCTAGACCTCCCGGGTCCGACACCGGACCACGGCTCCCCGTATCACGCAGAAAGGCACTTTTCGTGCGCAACGCCCTGAAGTTCACCAGCATCCTCGCCACCGCCGGCATCGCCCTCTCGCTGGCCGCGTGCGGCAGCTCCGGGTCCTCCTCCTCGGACCCGAACGCGCCGCTCAAGGTCATCGCCAGCCCCACCCCGCACGGGCAGATCCTCAAGTACGTCAAGGACAACCTCGCGGCCAAGGCGGGCCTCAAGCTCGACATCAAGGAGGTCACCGACTACGTGACCCCCAACACGGCGGTGCAGGACGGTTCGGCCGACGCCAACTACTTCCAGCACGTCCCGTACCTGGAGGACTTCAACAAGAAGCACGGCACCGACATCGTCTCGGTCGAGCCCGTGCACCTGGAGCCGCTCGGCGTCTACTCCAAGAAGGTCAAGTCGATCGCCGACCTGCCGGACGGCGCCACCGTCGGCCTGCCCAACGACGCCACCAACGAGGGCCGCGCGCTCAAGCTGCTCGCCGACAACAAGCTCATCACGCTGAAGGACGGCGTCACCACCGCCGCCACCCCGGCCGACGTGACGGGCAACCCGAAGAACCTCAAGTGGAAGGAGCTGGAGGCCGCCCAGCTGCCCCGCTCCATCGCCGACCTCGACGCCGGCGTCATCAACGGCAACTACGCGCTCGACTCCGGCCTGAAGCCCGCCACCGACGCGCTGGTGCTGGAGAAGGCCGAGGGCAACCCGTACGCCAACATCCTCGCCGTGAAGAAGGGCAAGGAGAACGACCCGCGCGTGAAGAAGCTGGCCGAGCTGCTGCACTCCGACGAGGTCAAGAAGTACATCGACGACACCTTCCAGGGCTCGGTCATCCCGGCCTTCTGAGCCGCGGTCCGATCCACGCCCTGACCCCGACCGGGCCCCCGCCGCACCTCGGCGCGGGCCCGGTCGGGCAGGATGCACCCGGGGCGCCCTGGTCGGCGGCGTTCTGACGTACCGTCGTGCGGGCGGCGCACCGCGTGACACCCGGGGCACGGCGGGGGCGTACGGTGTTGTGTTCACGACCCGGCGAGGAGAGACGGCATGGCAGCGAGCTTCCCCGAGACCGCCATCAGCACCGAACGGCTTCTGCTGCGGCCCCTTGCGGAGGACGACGCGCCCGGCCTGGCCACGATGATGGCGGACGAACTCGTCCTGGCCTGGACCGATCTGCCGCACCCCTTCACCGAGGCGTACGCGGCCGAACTCGCCCGCACCCTCGCCCCCGCCCACCGGGCCGCCGGCCGCGGCATCGTCTTCGCCGTCACCGAGCACCTCACCCAGCGCCTGGTCGGCCTGGTCGAACTGCGCAACACCGACTGGCGCCTGCGCAGCACCGAGATCTCCTACGTCACCGCCTCCTGGGCCCGCGGCGAGGGCTACGCGCCCGAGGCCGTCCTCGGCGTCAGCCAGTGGCTGTTCGAGGACCGCGACTTCCTGCGCCTGGAGCTGCGCACCGCCGCCGGGAACACCGCCGCCCAGCAGGTCGCCCAGAAGGTCGGCGGGATCAGCGAGGGCGTGCTGCGCAGCGCCTGGATAGTCCGGGGCGAGTCCGGCGGGTCCGGCGAGGTCGTCGTGGAGAGCCGCAGCGACCTCATCCTGTGGAGCCTGCTCCCGGAGGACCTGGACGCGCCCGAGCCCGAGCCGCAGCGGACCGGCTGGCACGGCGACCACCGCTACGTGCTGCGCGACTGAGCCGCCCCGATCGCGCGTGCCGCCCGCGCCACCCGTGCCGCCTGAGCCGTTCGTGCCGCTGATCAGCCACCGGCTCGTCACGGACATGTGTACGAGATGTCGGCGCCGAGGGGATCACACCCGGTAGCCTCTGCTCCGGCGCCGCACACCGGCGCGGTTTGTCGGCGCACCGAGCCGCACACCGGGTGACACCACAGGGACACCCCGGGTCGCAGGCCGGTCCGCGCACCGAGTCGAGGGAGAACGGCCGCAGATGGCTGACCGGATCACGGTCATCGGGTGGGACGGCACGCCGCTGACCGAGGCCGCCGGCGCGGCCCTCGCCGCAGCGACCCTGGTGGCCGGCGCCCCCTACCAACTGAACGCCCTCCCGGTGCCGGACGCCGCCGAGCGGATCACCCTCGGCAACGTCCGGCAGGCCGCCCGGAAGATCGCCGAGCACCGCGGCGCCGCCGTCGTGGTCGCCGAGGGCGACCCGGGCTTCTTCGGCGTCGTGCGCACGCTGCGCCGCCCCGAGTACGGCCTCGAACTGGAGGTCCTGCCCGCCGTCTCCTCGGTCGCCGCGGCCTTCGCCCGGGCCGGCATGCCCTGGGAGGACGCCCAGGTGGTCAGCGCCCACGGCGGACGGCTGCGCCGCGCGGCCAACATCTGCCGGGCCCACCCCAAGGTCGCGGTGCTGACCGCGCCCGGCGCCGGTCCGAGCGAACTGGCCCTCATGCTGCGCGGGGTGCACCGGACCTTCGTGGTCTGCGAGGCCCTCGGCACCCCGGACGAGGACGTCACCGTCCTCACCTCCGACCGGATCGCCGACCACGTGTGGCGCGACCCCAACGTGGTGCTGGTGATCGGCGGCCACGGCGGTCCCCAGGCCGGCGGGGTCGACACGGCGGCCGGCTGGTTGGCCGGGCGCCCGGTCGGCTTCCCCGGCGCGGACCGCGGCTGGGCGCTCCCCGGTGACGCCTACGCGGGCGCCGGGCGCGCGGGGGACGAGACCGGCGCATCGGAGGCACTCCCCGCGCACGTGCGCGCCCTGGTGCTGGCCCGTCTGGGTGCTCGTCCGGGGGACCTGGTCTGGTCGGTCGGCGCGGGCAGCGGCGCCCTCGCGGTGGAGGCGGCCCGCTTCGGCGCGGCCGTGGTCGCGGTCGAGGCGTCCCGCTCGGCCTGCGCCCGGCTGGCGGTGAACGCGCGCCGGTACGGCGTCGAGGTGGAGACCGTGCACGGGCAGGGCCCCGAGGTGCTGGGCGGCCTGCCCGAGCCGGACGTGGCGGTGGTGGAGTCCGGCGGCCTCGACGTGGTGCGCGCGGTGCTGGCCCGCCGTCCGGAGCGGTTCGTCGCGGTGCCCCGGACCCTCGCCGAGGGGGAGCAGATCCACCGGGCGATCGCCGAGGCCGGCTACCGGGCGGACGGTGCGCTGCTGCAGTCCACCCCGCTGTCCATCGCCGGTGGCGCCGGTGGCGGGCTGGCTCTGGGGGCGGGCGGTACCGGTGTGCTGCTGCTCTGGGGTGAGCAGATCGCGTGAAGGACTGGGGTGTGTCCTGTGAATCCGGCCCGATCCGCCGGGCGCATTCCGCTCCCGCGCTGTGCTGCTGAGGGGGCGTGGTGGGGCCGGGCGGTGATCCAGGTCGCATCCGGACACCGATTCGAGAGGTGACCGTGCTGGGCCGGTAGTGTGGCGTCCTGGGCGGCTGCGGCGGTCGGCGACCCACCCGATTCAGTCGGTTTGTCGCCTTTTTGACGTGGTGCAACCCGGTTTTGCTCGGAGTGTGGGCAATTCGACGGGCCGCGTGCCGGACCTGGAGAATGCCGTAGGGTCCGGTGCGGTCGTGCCGGTTGCTCCGGGTTGTCGTTGTTTCAGATGGTGCGCCGCCCGGTGTGGGCGGCGCGCAGGCCGGGGTGCCGCAGTGCGCCGGAATGACTTGGGCCGCAGCGCCTCGGCGCGGCGGCCGCGTGTGGTTGAGGGACGGGCCGGTGCAGGCCCGGCCCGTGCGGATGGGCGCTGCGGTCGGTGATCGTGTCGCCAAGGGCGCGGCAGCGGCCTGGAAGGAGCGTTTGACAATGACCGATGGCGGCCACGTCCCGGGCGAGGGAATGCCGGAGCACCTGAACGCCGGGCCGGACCAGCTCGGCGGACCGGAGGGCGTCGCGGGCGTTGCACCCCTGCAGGGCGTCGCGACGGACGGCGGCATGATCCCGAACCCGACGGCGCCGGGCCACGGCCCGGCCGGTGGTGCGGTGCCCCCCGGCGCGGGAGTCATCCCGCCGCAGGGCCAGCCGCTCGGCGCGTCCGGCTTCGCCGTACCGGCCCCCGGCCTGTCGGCTCCCGGCATGCCCGGTGAGGGCTGGGGCGTCGACCCGGGCGCCCCGCGCCCGGCCTTCCACTTCCTCGACCAGGACGACGAGGACGACGTCCTGCTGATGCCCGGTCCGCAGGGCTCCTGGGGCGAGCCGCTGGCGCCCCTCCCGACCGAGCCGGCGCCGCTCGCCCCGCAGCAGGACGGCACGCCGGTCGAGCCTTCGTGGCCGCCGCTGGAGCCGCCGGTGCTCGGCGCCGAGCAGGCGCAGCAGCCGTTCCACGCCGCCCCGGCGCACCCGCAGGCCGCGGAGGCGATGACGGCTGCTCAGCCGCCGCGCCGCCCGCTGCACGCCGGCCCGCCGATCCCGGACCCGTCGCTGATGACCGGCCAGGTCCCGGTGCGCTCGCTCGCCGACCGCGGCCCCTCGCACGGCGGCACGCCCGCGCACGGCATCCCGGTGGTCGGCCGGCCGCCGATGGCCGAGGCCGTCGCCCCGGCGCCGGCCGCCGCGCCGCAGGCCGTTCCGGCAGCGCCCGCGCCTTCGGTGGCGCCGGCGGCTCCCGCGACGGACGCCCAGGAGTTCCAGCAGGTGCCGCTGGCCTCGCACCCGGTCGAGGCCCAGCTGGCCGTCGAGACGGTCGGGGCGATCGAGGTGATCGAGGTCGTCGAACTGCCGGAGGCCGTCGTCGCCGAGGCCGTGGTGGACGCGGCGCAGGCCGTCGTGGCCGAGCCCGTCCCGGCGGAGTCCGGCCAGCCGGTCGTCGACCCGAGTGGCACGCCGGTCGCCACGCCGGTCGCTGGGTCCGTGGTGACGGCGCCTGCCGAGGTGCCGGTCGAGATCGCCGCCGAGGCTGCCGTCGAGGCCGCCGCGCAGGCCGCGCCCGCGGAGCAGGCCGAGGCCCCCGCCCCGGCCGGCCCGCCGCGGCGCATCTCCGCGTTCCTCGCCGCGCCCACCCCGCACGGTCTGCCTCCGGTCGCGGCGGCCGCGCAGGCCCCGGTGGCCGAGGAGGCCGCCCCGCAGCAGCCCGCTCCCATAGCGGCCGAGGAGCCGGTCCAGGCCGCCCCGCCCGTCGAGGCCGCCGGCGCGGTCGAGACCGGCGAGCCCGCCGAGGCCGTGGCGCCCGCGCCGGAGGCGGTCGTCGAGCCCGTCGTCGAAACGGTCGTCGAGGCGGTCGCCGAGACCGCCGCCGGCACGGGCGAGATGCCCTCCGGCCAGGCCGTCGTCGAGCCCGCCGAGCCCGTTGAGCCTGCGGCCGAGGTCGCTGCCGAGCCCGTCGTCGAGCCCACCGAGGGCGAGCAGCCGCAGGAGGCCGCGCCGGTCGTGGACCAGGCCGTCGAGGCCCCGGTCGAGCCCGTCGTCGAGCCGGTCGTTGCGGCTGGGACCGAGGCCGCCGCGGCGGAGGCCGCGCCGCAGCCGGTCGCGGACGCCGCCCCGGCCGCCGAGGCCGCCGAGCCGGTTGCCGCACCCGTCGAGCCGGCCGCAGAGCCCGCCGTCGAGCCGGTCGCCGAGGTTTCCGAGGCCGTCGAGGGCGTCGAGCCTTCCGCGGCTCCGGAGGACCAGGCCCAGCCCGTCACCGAGCCGGCCGCAGAGTCCGCCGAGCAGGCCCCCGCCGCCGAGTCGGCCGCCGTCGAGCCCGTGGCCGCCGAGGCCGTCGCCGAGGAGGCCGCCGCGCCGGAGGCCCCCGCCGCCGACCAGGCCGCCGACGCGTCCGTGGCCGCCGAGGCCCCCGCCGCCGCCGAGCAGCAGTCGGCCGAGCAGGCCGTCGAGCCTCAGTCGGAGGCATCCACGGAGGAACCGGCGGAGGCGCCGGCAGAGGCCCAGGCGGAGCAGTCGGCCGAGGAAGCACAGGCCGAGGAACCGCAGGCCGAAGAGCCGGCCGAGCCCCGCGGCCCGGCCGCGCCCGGCTTCGACCAGGCCGAACGCGAGGCCGTCCACCAGGTGATCCGCGAGCGCCGCGACATCCGCAACGGCTTCCGCCCGGACCCGATCCCGCACGAGGTGCTGATCCGCGTCCTGGAGGCCGCCCACACCGCGCCCAGCGTCGGCTACTCCCAGCCCTGGGACTTCGTGGTGATCCGCTCGGCCAAGACCCGCCGGCGGATGCACGCCCTGGCCGAGCGCCAGCGCGAGGTGTACGCGGACTCGCTGCCCAAGGGCCGGGCCAAGCAGTTCAAGGAGATCAAGACCGAGGCCATCCTTGAGACGCCGGTCAACATCGTGGTGACCGCCGACCGCACCCGCGGCGGCCGGCACACGCTGGGCCGGCACACCCAGCCCCAGATGGCCCCGTACTCGGCCGCCCTGGCGGTCGAGAACCTCTGGCTGGCCGCCCGCGCCGAGGGCCTGGGCGTCGGCTGGGTGAGCTTCTTCGACGACGAGGAGCTGGTCCGCGAGCTCGGCCTGCCCGAGCACCTGGAGGTCGTCGCCTACCTGTGCGTCGGCTTCGTCGACTCCTTCCCGGACGAGCCCGAGCTGGAGCAGCAGGGCTGGGCCAAGAAGCGCCCGCTCTCCTGGGTGGTCCACGAGGAGCAGTACGGCAACCGCGCGCTGCCCGGCGAGGAGCCGCAGAGCCTGCTCGCCGAGACCCTGCGCGGCATCCGCCCGCTGGACGCCAAGGCGCTCGGCGAGGCCTGGGACCGGCAGAAGCGGATGACGAAGCCGGCCGGCTCGCTCGGCATGCTGGAGATCATCTCCGCCCAGCTGTGCGGCCTGTCCCGCAAGTGCCCGCCGCCGATCCCGGAGCCCGCCTGCGTGGCGATCTTCGCGGGCGACCACGGCGTGCACGCGCAGGGCGTCAGCCCGTGGCCGCAGGAGGTGACCGCCCAGATGGTCGGCAACTTCCTGGCCGGGGGAGCGGTGATCAACTCCTTCGCCAAGCAGATCGGCACCGAGGTCTGCGTGGTCGACGTCGGCGTCGCCGCCGAACTGCCGGAGGCCATCCAGCAGGGCCGCACCACCGGCCTGCTGCCGCGCAAGGTCAAGCCCGGCACCGACGACATGACCCAGGGCCCGGCGATGACCCGCGAGGAGGCCCTCAAGGCCATCGAGGTCGGCATCGAGACCGCCCGCGACCTCGTCGCGGCCGGCAACAAGGCGCTGGTCACCGGTGACATGGGGATCGCCAACACCACCGCCTCGGCCGCCCTGATCTCGGTGTTCACCGGCCTCGACCCGGCCGAGGTCACCGGCCGCGGCACCGGCATCGACGACGAGACGCACGCCCGCAAGATCGAGGTCATCCGGGCCGCGCTGGCCCTGCACCGGCCCGACCCGGCCGACCCGATCGGCGTCCTCGCCGCCGTCGGCGGCCTGGAGCACGCGGCCCTGGCCGGCTTCCTGCTGGGCGCGGCCTCGCTGCGCACCCCGGTGGTCCTGGACGGCGTCATCGCGGGTTCGGCCGCGCTGGCGGCCAAGGCGATCGCCCCCGAGGTGCTGGCGGCCTGCATCGCCGGCCACCGCTCCGCCGAGCCCGGCCACCAGGCCGCGCTGGCGAAGCTGGGCCTGCGTCCGCTGATCGACCTGGACCTGCGGCTCGGCGAGGGCACCGGTGCCCTGCTGGCCCTGCCGCTGGTGCAGAGCGCGGCCCGGGCGATGCACGATGTAGCCACCTTCGACTCCGCCGGGGTCACCGAGAAGGGCTGACGTTCTCCGTCACCACTCCGCGGACCGGCCCGAGGGCGCGCCGGTCCGCGGAGCGGCGTCACGCCGCACCCGCACCCCGGACCCTCACCCCCGATCAGGAGCACCGCCGATGACCGCGCCCACCCCGCACCCCAGCACCGAAGGCCGTACCCCGTACCCGGCCGGCCTGCTGCTCGCCGGCCGCCGCGTGGTCGTGGTCGGCGGCGGCCAGGTCGCGCAGCGCCGGCTCCCCGCGCTGATCGCCACCGGTGCGGAGCTGCACCTGATATCGCCGGCCACCACCCCGGCCGTGCAGGCGATGGCCGACGCGGGCGAGCTCACCTGGCACGCCCGCCCGTACCGGGACGGCGACCTGGCCGGCGCCTGGTACGCCCTGGTCGCCACCGACGACCCGGCGGTCAACGCTGCCGTCAGCGCCGAGGCCGAGCGCGAGCGGGTGTTCTGCGCCCGCAGCGACGACGCCTCCGCCGCCACCGCCTGGACCCCGGCCAGCGGCCGCGACGCGGGTGCCACCGTCGCGGTCCTCACCGGTGACCCGCGCCACTCCGCCGCTCTGCGCGACGCCATCGTGGACGGCCTGCGGGACGGCTCGCTGGCCGTCCGGCAGTTCCGCGCGCACGGCGTCGGCGGCGCCTCGGGGCAGCCGGGCCAGGGGAGTGTCGCCCTGGTCGGCGGCGGCCCGGGCGACCCGGACCTGATCACCGTGCGCGGCCGCCGCCTGCTCGCCGACGCCGACGTGGTGGTCGCCGACCGCCTCGCCCCGCGCGAGCTGCTCGCCGAACTGCCCGAGCACGTCGAGGTGATCGACGCGTCCAAGATCCCGTACGGCCGGTTCATGGCCCAGGAGGCGATCAACCGGACGCTGATCGAGCACGCCAGGGCCGGCAAGTTCGTGGTCCGGCTCAAGGGCGGCGACCCGTACGTCTTCGGGCGCGGCGGCGAGGAACTGCTCGCCTGCGCCGAGGCCGGGCTGCCGGTCACCGTCGTCCCGGGCATCTCCAGCTCGATCAGCGTCCCGGCGGCGGCCGGCGTCCCGGTCACCCACCGGGGCATGACGCACGAGTTCACCGTGATCTCCGGCCACGTCGGCCCGGACGACGAGCGCTCGCTCACCAACTGGGAGGCCGCCGCGAAGATGAGCGGCACCCTGGTGCTGCTGATGGCCGTGGACAAGATCGGCGCGATCGCCGCGAAGCTCGTCGAGCACGGCCGCCCGGGCGACACCCCGGTCGCGATCGTCCAGGAGGGCACCACCGCCGCCCAGCGCCGGGTGGACGCCACCCTGGCCACCGTCGCCGCGACCGTCGAGGCCGAGGGGATCAAGCCGCCGGCCGTGATCGTGGTCGGCGAAGTGGTCAACGTCCTGGCGGCCGCCTTCCAGCGCTGAGCGCCCGGAGTGGGAAGTCGGGCCCGTCGACTTCCCACTCCGATTCCCTCCCCGGCTTCCCCCGTCGGCCGGCCGCTCCGGGCGGCTACTCCAGCGGCTGCTCCGTCCAGATCACCTTCCCCGTCGCCGTGTAGCGCGTCCCCCAGCGGTCCGCGAACTGCGCGACCAGGAACAGCCCGCGCCCGCCCTCGTCCGTGGTCGCCGCGTACCGCAGGTGCGGCGAGGTGCTGCTGCCGTCCGACACCTCGCAGATCAGCGCCCGGTCCCGCAGCAGCCGCACCCGGATCGGCCCGGTGCCGTACCGGATGGCGTTGGTCACCAGCTCGCTCAGGATCAGCTCGGTGACGAACGCCGCCTCGTCCAGCCCCCAGGCCGCCAGCCGCTCCGCCACCTCGGCCCGGACGGCGCCCACCGCCGCCGGTTCGGGCGGCACCTCCCACTCCGCGACCTGGTCCGGCGCCAGCACCCTGGTCCGCGCCACCAGCAGCGCGATGTCGTCCAGCGGACGCTCCGGCAGCATCGCCCCGAGCACGTCCGCGCAGGTCTGCTCGGGCGTGCGCGGCGGCCCGGTCAGCGCCGCCCGCAGCAGTTCCAGCCCCTCACCGATGTCGCGCTCGCGGTCCTCCACCAGCCCGTCGGTGTACAGCACCAGACGGCTGCCCTCCGCGAGGTCCAGCTCGACGTTCTCGAACGGCAGCACCGCCAGCCCCAGCGGCGGCCCGGTCGCCAGCTCCGGGAACACCACCCGCCCGTCCGGGCCCACCACGGCGGGCGGCGGATGCCCGGCGCTGGCCAGCGTGCACCGCCGCGCCACCGGGTCGTAGATCGCGTACAGGCAGGTCGCCCCGGTCAGGGCCGCGCCCTCGCCGCTCCCGGCCTCGTCCTGGTCGATCCGGTTCACCAGGTCGTCCAGGTGCCCCAGCAACTCGTCCGGCGGCAGGTCCAGCGTCGAGAAGTTGTGGATCGCCGTCCGCAGCCGGCCCATCGTCGCCGCCGCGTGCAGGCCGTGCCCCACCACGTCCCCGACGACCAGGGCGACCCGCGCGCCCGGCAGCGGGATCACGTCGAACCAGTCGCCGCCCACCCCGGCCTGGGCCGGCAGGTAGCGGTGCGCGACGTCCAGCGCGCTCTGCGGCGGCAGGTTGCGCGGCAGCAGGCTGTGCTGGAGCGTCACCGCCATCGCGTGCTCCCGGGTGTAGCGGCGCGCGTTGTCGATGCACACCGCCGCGTGCGCCACCAGCTCCTCGGCCAGCACCAGGTCGTCCGCCTCGAACGGCTCCGGGCGGTCCGCCCGCCAGAACCGGGCCACTCCCAGCAGCACCCCGCGCGCCCGCAGCGGCACCCGCACCATCGAGTGCACCCCGTACGCCAGCACCCGGGCCGACCGCTCGGGATCCTGCTCCCGCCACCCCGGGGCCTGGGCCAGCCAGGGCTCCAGCCCCGACTCCCCGCTGTGCAGCGCCCCGGCCAGCGGGGTGGCCGGCACCACGTCCAGCACCGTGTCCACCGGGTAGAACGGAGCGTCGTCCCGGATCCCGGCGAGCGCGACGCGGCGCATCCGCCCCAGCGAGGTGCCCGGCGGCGGCTCCTCGCCCGTCAGCACCTGGTCCGCCAGGTCCACCGTGACGAAGTCCGCGAACCGGGGCACCGCGACCTGCGCCAGCTCCTCCGCCGTCCGCGTCACGTCCAGCGAGCTGCCCACCGTCACCCCGGCGTCGTACAGCAGCCGCAGCCGCCGCTGCGCGCCCTCGGCCCGGCCGGACAGCGCCAGCAGCTCGGTGGAGTCACGCAGCGTGGCGACGCAGCCCGGCGGGCCGCCCACCTGGTCGGTCAGCCGGACGTTCACCGCCAGCAGCCGCTCCCCGGCCAGCACCACCTCGTCCGTCACCGGACGGTTGGCGGTCAGCAGTTCCTCGGGCGCGGGCTCCAGGCCCAGCTCGGTCACCGGCCGGCCCTCGGCGTCCGGCGGCAGGTCCAGCAGCCGCCGCGCCTCGTCGTTGCAGAGCAGCAGCCGGCCGTCCGCGCCGACGATCATGACGCCCTCGCGCACCGCGTGCAGCACGGCCGCGTGGTGCTCGTACATCCGGGTCATCTCGGCCGGGCCCAGCCCGTGGGTCTGGCGCCGCAGCCGCCGACTGATCAGCGCCGTGCCGAGGGTGGCCAGCCCGACCGCGCCCGCGGCGGCGCCCAGCACCACCGGCAGCTGCCGCTCGCTCGCGCTGCTGACGCTGCGCACCGTGACGCCCGCCGAGACCAGCCCGGCCACCGAGCCGTCCGGCGCGTACACCGGGACCACCGCCTGGACCAGCGGGCCGAACGAGTCGGTGACGCGCTCGGTCACCACCTGCCCGTGCACCGCGGGCAGGTAGGTGCCGACGAACTTGTGGCCGATCAGGGCCGGATCGGGGTGGGTGTAGCGGATGCCGTCGTCGCTCAGCACGACGATGAAGCCGACGTCCGACGACATCCGCGCGGCCTCCGCCTTGGGCTGCAGGACCGCGGTCGGGTCGGGGGAGCGCAGCGCGTCGACGATGCCCGGCGAGTTGGCGAAGGTCTGCGCGACCGCCACCGACCGGTTGCGGGCCTCGTGGTCGGCGTCGGTGCGCGACTGCACCACCAGCGCCACCGCGGCCGCCGCCACCAGCAGCAGGACGACGAGGACCTGCAGCGCGAACACCTGCCCGGCCACCGACCGGTTCCGCACGGGCCACGGCCGCTTCGCGCGTGGCAGCTTCAGCCGACCGTTTGGGCGCCCACCGGAGGAGCCGGCGGAACCAGTAGCACCAGAGGCCGACGGAGCCCAGGATCGGCCCGGAAAACGGGCCATACGGCCATGTTTGCACCATGGCTGGCACAGGGCCAAGGCCAGCCCGCCCCGAGGCTTGGGCCGTTTGGCCTTCCCCGCCCCGCCTTGGCAAGATCGCAGGGTGTCCGAACCCAGCGCCATCACCGACCCCGCCGACCCCCGCCTCGGCGACTACACCGGCCTCACCGACGTCGAACTGCGCCGCCGGCGCGAACCCGCCGAAGGCCTGTTCATCGCGGAGGGGGAGAAGGTCATCCGCCGCGCCCTCGCCGCCGGCTACCGGATGCGGTCGATGCTGCTGACCTCCAAGTGGCTGGAGGTGATGGCCGACGTCATCGCCGAGGCGGACGCCCCCGTCCACGTCGTCGAGCCGGGGCTCGCCGAAGCCGTCACCGGCTACCACGTCCACCGGGGCGCGCTCGCCTCGATGGAGCGCAAGCCGCTGCCGCAGGCCGCGGACCTGCTCGCCGGGGCCCGCCGGGTCGCCGTCCTGGAAGGCCTGGTCGACCACACCAACCTCGGCGCGATCTTCCGCAGCGCCGCCGCCCTCGGCATGGACGCCGTCCTGCTCTCGCCCGACTGCGCCGACCCGCTCTACCGGCGCGCCGTGAAGGTCTCCATGGGCGCCGTCTTCGCGGTGCCCTACGCCCGGCTCGACCCCTGGCCGGCCGCCCTGGAGACCGTCCGCACCGCCGGATTCACCCTTCTGGCCCTCACCCCCGCCGACGGCGCCGTCGACCTCGCGGGCCTCGCCCCGCACCGCCTCCCCAAGGCGGCCCTCATGCTCGGGGCCGAAGGCGACGGCCTGACCGGCCCCGCCCTCGCCGCCGCCGACCACGCCGTCCGCATCCCGATGGCCCACGGCATCGACTCCCTCAACGTCGGCGCCGCCGCCGCCGTCTCCTTCTACGCCGTCACCGCCCCCACCGCCTGACGGCGGCGGCGGCTCGCGTCGGAGGAGCCCTCAAACAGGAAGCAGGAAGTCGGCCTGGCCGACTTCCTGTGCCGCAGCCGTCCCGTGCTCAGCCCGCCGCGGCGGTGGGCGGAGCCGGGGCGGCGGCCGGGGGCTGGGTGGCGGGGCCGGAGGCGCCGGGCCAGGACTCGTCCAGGGTGCCGTCGGCACGGACGGTGTAGCGGGTCGAGGTGGTCGCGCCGGTCGCGGCGACCCGCTCCTCGCGGACGACCGTCCCGCCGTCGAGCCGCCAGGTGGCCGTCGCCTGGGGGTCGGCCGCCGAGGTGCGGGAGGTGGTGGCGACCGGGGTGTCCCCGGTGAAGGAGAAGAGCTGGACGAGGTCGACCGGCACCGAGCCCTCGGCCCGCCGCAGGACGACGACCGCTGCCGGGGCGCCCTTGTACCGGGCGGGCAGCACGGAGCTGAGCACGACCTGCGGGCCGGCCCCGACCGACCGGCCGTCCCGGAGCGCGATGCCGGGCCCGCCGGTCCCGTCGGGGTAGCTGCGGTTGGGCCAGTCCACCACCGGCCCCGGTCCGTACGGGGGCGCCAACGGGCTGTCGCCCGCGCCGCCGTGTGCGGCCGCGGCCGCGGCGGACGGGGTGGCCGGCGGCTGGGCGGCGGGGGGCTGGGCCGCGGCGGCCCCGTCCGCCGAGGTCCCCGTCACGGTCTGCGCGCCGCCCGCGGCGGGCGCACTGACGGTGGACCCGCCGGAGGGCCGCAGGCCCTGCTTGCTGCGGTTCTCGCACCCCTGGGCGGCCGCGATGGCCAGCGCGACGCCGAGCGTCACGGTGACGAAGACCACGAGCCGCTGCCGCAGCAGCCGCTGCCGCGCGTTGCCGGGCCGCCCGCCGGGGGCGGGGGTGTGCTGGCGGTCCCGGGGGTGCCCTCGGTCGCGGGTGCCGGGCCGGCCGGGGGGCGGGGTGTGCGGCCGCTCCCGCACCGGGCGGGTCACCGGTGTGGCCTCGGGCCGGGGGAGCGGGGCGGTGGCCGCCTGCGAGCGCCGGGCCGCGGCCGCCGCGGCGGCCCGGGACCGTGCCGGGGCGGCGGGTTCGGGGGAGCGCCCGGGCGCGGGCACGCCGTGCCGGGC